>VAWU01000023.1:0-75079 GCA_005888325.1 Actinomycetota bacterium | reverse complement strand
TTCGCCCGAGCTGGCGCGACAGCACGCACGGTCGCCGGCGGCCGATCGCATCCGCTTCCTCGGCCACCGCGACGACGTTCCCGACCTCTTGGCGGCGGCCGACGTGTTCGCGTTCCCATCGCTCTACGAGGGCACGGGCGGCGCCGCGATCGAAGCGATGGCGATGGGCCTGCCCATCGTGACGAGCGACATCGACGCGATGCGCGAGGTGGTCGAGGAAGGCCGCAACGCCCTTCTCGTGCCGCCGCACGCGCCGCGCCCGCTGGCCGAGGCCATCGCCGCGCTGCTCGACGACCCCGCCCGCCGGCTCGCGTTCGGCGCGAGCAGTCGCGCCATCTTCGAAGCCCGCTTCACGCTCGCGCGCAGCGCCCGCGCCATGGTCGAGCTGTACGGCCGGGTCAGCGGGTGAACCAGAACGACGCGCCGTGCTTCGGCAGCGCCGGGTCGAGGCCGAGCTCGCCCCACAACGGCTGCAGCTCGCGTCGCAGCTCCTTGTCGGCGCACACGAAGTTGACCGGCAGCACGATCTCCACGTCGCGCGCGCCCAGCAGCCATGCAGCCAGGAGGTACTGCTCCGAGTACCACCGCCCCACGAGCTCGGCGGGGTAGTCGCGGGGCAGGTAGACGTCGTGCACGTGCACGAGCACGCCGGGCGCGAGGCCGGGCACCACCTCGAGCAGCAGCACGGTGACGTCGGAACCGGTGAACGTGCGGTGGGAGCCGTCGATGAAGAGCAGGTCGCCGGGGCCGAGCTCGAGGAACGGTTGACGGTCCTCGAGCGCCTCGACCGGCCGGCGGATGACGAGGTCGCAGAGCTCGTCGACGCGCGCCCGGGGCTGCGGGTCGATCGACGTCAGCGTGGTCGCCAGCCCCTCGTCGCGGATCGCCCGCCGGGCGAAGCGGGTGGAGTGGCCCGAGCCGACCTCGACGTAGCGCTGCGGCCGGTTGCGACGCAGCAGCCCGTACAGGGCCACCGCGTCGAACGGCGGCAGGAACGGGTTGTCCCAATGGGGCTCGAGCGCCGCCGGGTCGGAGGTGACCGGGATCGCGCGCAGCTCCGGGGCGTAGGCCGTCAGCGCCTGCAGCGTGTCGCGATAGCGGGTGCGGCCCGCCTCGATCAGCTCGTCGATCCCGGGCAGCAGTGGCTGTCCGTACCCCCAACGGGGATGCGGCGTGAACGGGTAGTCGAGCCAGATGGGGAACCGCGTGCCGGAGAGCCGGAACGCGCGGTACGCCTCCGACAGCGCGCGCCGCGCTCGCATCGCCACCGGTCTAACCGCCCTGCGCGGTGTCCGCCGCGAGGGCGGTGACCGACCGGCGCACCGTCGACCACTGGTAGCGCTCGAGGAAGCGCGCGTGCGCGGCCTCCACGAGCCGGGCCCGTAGCGCGTCGTCGGTGAGGGCCGCGTGACAGGCGTCGGCGAAGGCGGACGGGTCGTCGGCGACGAGCAGGTGCTGGTCGGCGACCGCGTCGAGGCCGGCGACCCCCGCGTGCGTCGCGACGACCGGGATGCGGTGGGCGAAGGCTTCGAGGATCTTGATGCGCGTGCCACTGCTGTAGCGCACCGGCACCACGACGACATCCGCACGAGCCAACTCGGTCGCCATGTCGTCGGCCCACCCGGTGGAGAGCACGTGGGGAGGATCGTGCAGCTCGCGGACGCGCCCGTCGGCCTTGCCGACCAGGTGGACGACCGCGTCGGGTAGGCGCTCGCGCAGCCGCGGTGCGACCTCGGCGACGAGGTAGCGCGCCGCGTCGACGTTGGGCGGGTAGGTGAGCAGCCCGGCGAACAGCAGCGCCGGTGGCCGCCCCGCGCTGGCGCGCCCGAGCGGCACGCCGGGCGCGTCGTAGCCGTTCGCCACGACCACCGCGTTGGCCACACCCAGGCGCTCGGCGTCGGCCCGGCTGCAGACGACCACCTTGTCGACGGACCGGGCGACGGAGCGCTGCAGGTCGCGCCAACGCCGAGCGTTGACCCGGGCGAGCGCCCCCCGAGCCAGGTCGGCGGGATGCTGCACCAACGAGCTGCCCGGTCCCGTGTGCCCGTTGGACGACAGGCGGTCGAGGATCTTGGCGTCCTCCAGGTCGTCGAGGTCGACGATCGCGGGGGCCGCGATCTCGTCGCGGAGGGCGACGTGGGCGCCCGCCCGCTCGTACCACACCAGGTCGTAGTGCGGCGCGGCCCAGCGGCGGAAGCGGCGGCGCACGGTGTCGTGGTCCCATCCGAAGAGCTCGGCGGGGAACGCGCCCGTGACCAGCCAGGACGCACGCCGGAGGCCGCTGTACCGCGAGCGCGGCCGCCACGCCACCTCCACCCGCTCCACCGGCGCATCCGCAGGCACGGCGCAGTCCTCGGTGCGCGTCGGGTCGACGAGCGCGAAGAGGTCGACGGGGCCGAGCTCCGCGAGCGCGCCCAGCACGTTGGCGATGCGCATGGTGTTCCCACTGCGGACCGGCCACGGGAACGTCTCGGAGACGACCAACGTCCTCACGCCTACATGTTGTCTTACAGTCGGTCGGCCCATGAACGCGACGACCCGTGACACGCTCGACCGCCTCCTGGCCCGGAGCCCGGCCCAGTGGGCGTTCCACCGGCGCGCGGGCGAGCGGCTCGTCGTCCTGGCCTACCACGCGATCGACGACCCGGCCCGCTTCGCCGCCCAACTCGACCATCTGGTCGGCGCCGCGTCCCCGTTGCCGCTCGACGTGGTGGTCGACGCGGTGCACGGCCGGCGCGCCCTCCCCGATCGAGCCGTGCTCATCACGTTCGACGACGGAGCCCGGAGCGTCTACGACGAGGCGCTCCCGCTCCTGCAGGAGCGTGGTCTACCCGGCGCCGCGTTCGTCGTCACCGGCCTGCTCGACACCGACGAGCCCGACTGGTGGACCGAGGTGGAAGCGCTCGCCGCGAGCGAGGGGGCCGCCCTCGTGCGACGGCTCAAGCAGGTACCCGACGACGAGCGCCTCGCCACCATCGCGGACCTTCGGCGCGTCGCGTCGTCGCCCGCGCCGCGTGTCGCCAACCTGCGGCGGACCGAGCTGCGCGCGCTGGAGTCGGCCGGGATCGCGGTCGGCAACCACTCGCACACCCACCCGTGCCTGCCCCGGTGCCGCGACGACAAGATCCGGTCCGAGGTGGCCGACGCGCACGCGGCACTGATCGACGCGCTCGGGCACGCGCCCACCGCCTTCGCCTACCCGAACGGCGACTGCGACGCGCGGACGCGAGAGGCGGTCGACGCCTTCGGGTACGAGATCGCCTTCCTGTTCGACCACCGCCTCTCGCCCGCCGTCCCGACCGACCGGCTGCGCGTCTCGCGCTTGCGCGTCGACTCGACCACGAGTCTCGACCGCCTGAGCACCATCGTCAGCGGCCTGCACCCCGCGATGCACCGGTTGCGAGGCGGCTCCTGAGTGAGGGGCATTCCCGACGCGGCTCGGGCCGCGGCCAAGCGCCTCTCACCCCGCCACCGCCGCTGGCGGAGGCTCCTCGACAGCCTCTCCCTCGATCCCGACCGCCTCCCGCGCCCGGTCACCGCGCCCGGCGCTCGCGACTTCGTGATCTGCGGGTGCCCGCGGACAGGCACCGCCCTGCTCACGGCCATGCTCTTCCAGCCGCCGCGGGTCGTGACGGTGATGGAGCCGTGGGACGGGATGCGGTTGCCTCCCGACGAGCTCTTCGCATCGCTGCGCCGCGAGGTCGCAACGGGCCGGCTGCGGCGGGGCCGGCTCGACCTGTCCGCGCTCGAGCACGACGGCGCCGTGGTCTGGTGCCGCGACGGTCAGCGCGAGCACCGGGTCGACGCCGCGCCCGATCATCTGCTCGGCGTGAAGTGGCCCGCGTTCTGGCGCTACCTCGAGCTGCTTCCCGCGACGCGCTTCCTCGTGTGCCTGCGCGACCCCGCCGCGACCGTCCACTCGTTCGCGCGCGTCGGTGGTCGCCTGTCAGAGGGTCTCGACTACGAGACGCCGTTCAACCGGAGAATGAACGAGGCCCTCACCACCGCCACTCCCGACCCGGCTGAGCGGCGCGTCCTGTTGTACGACTACATCAACGAGCGGCTCCTGCCGCACCTGAGCCGGCCCAACGTCCTCGTCGTGCGTTTCGAGCGCTGGTTCACCGAGCCCGCCGCGCTCGTCGCCGACATCGGCCGCTTCCTCGGCGTCGAGCTGCGGCCCGGCGTGGCGCGCGTCGACGCCCGGCAGGCGCACGCGCCCGACGACGAGGAGACGCTCGCGCTCGTGCGCCGGTACTGCCGCACCGCGCCCGCGCTCGGCTACACCCTGCCCTGACCGGGCCGGACCTGCCGGGCGAGTGCCCTAGAACAGCTCGACGTCGCCCAGCGTGAGCCGCCACGAACCGAGAGGCGGCTGCACCTGCTCGGTGACGCCGCGCCAGGTGAGAACGGGCCCCTGGCGCGGAAGCGGGAGGTATCCGGCGGCGGGCGCGCCGCCGCCGAGGCGGATGGCGTAATCGGCGCCGGCGGCACGCGGCACCGCGCGCAGGACGGCGGCCGTGGCGCGGCGGTCGCCGTCGGGCACGAGCACGTCGGCCACCACCGCCTCGAGGGCCTGCCCGCGACGTCGCAGCCGGAAGACGGCGAACCCTTCCTCGAGGCGAGTCCCGCGGAGCAGGACGCGATAGGCGAGCGGCGGGAACCCGGTGTAGCGCCAGCGGATGAACGCGGGCGTGCGCCGCGTGCGCAGGCCGTCGACGCGGGGCTGCGATGCGAGCAGCCCGTCGAGCGCGCGCTCGTCGGTGAGCGCGTCGCACGCATCCAGGCCCGCACCCGTCGGTGTCGACCAGAGATCCGCGGCCGTGCGCGCCCGGGCCATGCGCGCCATCGCGGTCGGAGAGCGGGGTCGGGCCGACACCGGCAGCCGGCCCACGACCTGCCAGCCCATCTTCAGATAGCCCGGACGGCTCTGGTCGTTCGGCGTGTTGAAGATGAAATGCAGGCCTTCGCGGCTGAGGTCGTCGATCGCGTGCAACGTGAGGGCCGAGAAGATGCCGCGACCCTGATACGCGGGATCGGTCGCGGTGTCGACGGCACGGGCGGCGCGCACCACGTCGTCGCCGCTTTCGAACTCCCAACGCAGGAGCACGCGGAGACCGACCAGGCGCTCGCCGTCGAGCGCGACCCACGCAGGCGACGGCCCGAACGGGTTGTCGCGGTGCTTCCACCGGAAGAAGGCGGTGTGGTGCTCGTCGGCGAGCCAGCCGAGCGACGTCTGGAGCAGGCCGAGCACGGCGGGCTCGTCGGACGCGGTGTACTGCCGCACGGCGAGGCCGCGCATCTTACGTGATCACCACGCGTCGCACGGCCTCGAGGCGAGCCAGACCGTCGACGGTGTCGGGCTCGAGGTAGTTGCCCTCCGCCCACTCGTTCCACGCGGTGACGAAGACGAGCCGGTCGTCGAGCGGCTTGGACCCGGCTGCGTCGACCAGCTCGCGCAGACCGGCTTCGAACTCGTGCGCGGTGCTGTCGACGAGGACGACGCCGTGCTTGCCGCGGCGGGGGGTGCTGTCCCAACCGGCCATGATCGTCGGTAGGTAGGGAAAGTCGAACCGGGCCCGGCGCCGGTTCATCAGCCGGCGGGCGTCGGCGTACGAGTACACCCTCAGGCGCGCGCTCATCACACCGAGACGCGCGTTGCGGCGCAGCCGGGCGCGCCCGGTCCCGTCGGTGAGCGCACCGGGAAGATCGCCGAGCTGGGGCTCGAAGTCGAGCGTGGTGTCGAAGCCCAGCGTGCGACAGTCGGCCGTGCGGTTCCACGAGTTGATCCCGATGAGATAGGGCTCGCGCAGGCCCGCGCGCGCACACTCGCGACGCAACGTATCGGTGGTGCGCCGCGGCTCGGGCAGGTCGTCTGGCCGGTAGACGAGGAAGAGAGGACGCCCGTGCACCCGGAGAGCGCGCTCGTCGCCCAGCGCGGGGATCAGCCAGCGCGCGTGTTCGAGATCGTCGTCCGGCGAGTAGCGCTGCTCCTGCAGCACCTCGCCCCGTCCGAGCCACGTGCGGGTCCAAGGCTCGTTGGCCCAGGCCAGACAGAAGGGGAAGTCGGGCTCGCCCGACCGCAGCACCTCGTCGAAGGGTCGCTCGAGCAGGCGCTTGCCGCTGAACCAGTAGTGCCAGTAGCAGAACCCGGCGAGGCCGTGGGCCGCGGCGAGCGCGGCCTGGTCGGCGCGCGTCTCGGGCAGGCGCAGGTCGTAGAAGCCGAGGTCGGCGGGCACGCGCGGTTGGCGGTGGCCGCGGAACAACGGGCGCGCCCGGCTCACGTTCGTCCACTCGGTGAAGCCCGTCCCCCACCAGCGGTCGTTCTCGGGGATGGGGTGGAACTGCGGCAGGTAGAAGGCGACGACCCGGGCACGCACCTGGTCGGCGCCTCCCGTCTCAGCCGTCGTCATCGTCGACGGGTGGCAGCGCAACCCCCTCGAGGAGGTGCTGGCGGCCCAGCTGGCGGGCGAACGCCACCAGGTCGCCGCGCACGCGGGCCGGGTCGGTGGCGAACGTCCGGCTGAGGTCGGCGGTGAGCTCGTCGAGCGTCGCCGTCCCGTCAAGACGGGCCCAGACGACGGTGGCGACGGCGTCCAGCAGGTGGAGGACTCCACTCGTCTCGTCGTAGAGCACGGTCTCGCCGTCGAGCTCGACAGCGGTCACCCATGCTCCAACGGCCGGCGCGTAGGCGCCGTTGATCCGGTCGGGGTGGATGGACGCAGCCGACACTCTATCCTCGGGGTGAAACGACGAGCAGAGCTGGTGGGAACGGCCTGATGCACATGCGATCGCAGCCGCGCGGCCCGGGAGCCGGGGCGTGAACCGGTCCCTCGGCTTCTCGGGGGCGAGGTCGGCGCGTCTCAGCGGCGACCGCGCGGGCGGGAAGTCGCCGCGCAAGGGCTCGGGCTCGATGTTCGGCATCATCTTCGCCCTCATCATCAGCGCCTGCATCAGCGCGGCGATGGCGAACTCGAAATCGTACGACGTGGCGGGTGCGTTCGTGGTGACGCCGATCCTCCTCATCGTCTCGCTGCCCTTGTTGCGACGCCTCGCGCAGAACGAGGCCGATCCCCGCATGCGCCGCCTCCTGCTGGTCGCGCTCGTCATGAAGTTGATCGGGGCCATCGTCCGTTACGCGGTCATCTTCGAGGTCTACGCGGGGTCCGCCGATGCGGCCGGCTACCACGACGACGGCGTCAAGCTCGCAGAGCAGTTCCGTCACGGCAACTTCACCGTCGACGTGGGCAAGGTAGTCGGCACCGGGTTCATGCGCATCCTCACCGGCGTCGTCTACACCATCATCGGGCCCACCCAGGTGGGTGGGTTCATCTTCTTCTCGTGGCTCGGCTTCTGGGGCCTCTACTTCTTCTACCGAGCGTTCTGCATCGGGCTGCCGACCGGCGATCATCGCCGCTACGCCCTTCTCGTCTTCTTCATGCCGTCGCTCCTCTTCTGGCCGTCGAGCATCGGCAAGGAAGCCTGGATGATGCTGTGCCTCGGGATCGCCACCTATGGCGCGGCGCGGGTGCTCCGTGGCCTCCATGGCGGCTATCTCATCGCCGCGACCGGTCTGCTCGGCGCCACCATGGTGCGGCCCCACGTGAGCGTGGTGTTCATGGCCGGATTCATTGCCGCCTATTTCCTGCGCCGCACTCCCGGCCGGCAGTCCGCGCTCGGCCCGATCGCCAAGGTCATCGGGATCGTCGTGCTCATCGCCGCCTCCTCGGTGGTGCTGCGTCAGAGCGAGGAGTTCCTGAAGGTCGACTCGCTCAACTCGCAAGCCGCCGACCAGGTCCGTCAGAACATCCAGAAGAACACCACGCAGGGGGGCTCGCAGTTCGACACCGCGAAGAAGGGCGGGCTGTCGTCGCTGCCGTTGGCTGCTGTCACCCTGGTGTTCCGACCATTCCCGTGGGAGACCCGCAGCGCTCAGGCGCTGTTCGCCTCGCTCGAAGGCGCGCTGATCTTGTTTCTGTTCATCCGGGCGCGCAAGCGCCTGAAACGCATCGTCCGCGTGAGCTTCGAGAACGCGTACGTCGTGTTCGCCACCGTGTACTCCATCGTCTTCATCTACGCGTTCTCCGTGGTGGGGAACTTCGGGATCGTGAGCCGCCAGCGGGTGCAGCTCTACCCGTACATCTTCGTCCTGCTGGCGCTGCCGCCGGTGACCGGAGAGGTGAAGAAGCGGCGACGATCGAAACGCGCCCGCCCGGCGCGCGGTCGTGGCTCGCGCAAGATGACCCTTCGGGTGTGACGCGGCGCGGCGTCGCCGCCGGTGCCTACTCGCCCCACGCCATGTCGCGCCCGAGGAGCGCCGACAGCTGCTCGTTCCGGGGTGCGAAGTACCGGGCCAGGTCTGCCTTCGCGGCGTCCGACGGGCCCCGCTCGCCGGTGCCCGGCTGCGGACGGCTGTAGTTCGGGAACGCGCCGGGCTGCCACGCGGGCAGCTCGAGGAACTCGAGGATCTCGCCGAAGGTCCTGGCGGGACGATGGAAGAAGTCCTCGCTGCGCACCACCAGGACCCGGTCGCGCCGGAAGTGGGTGAACCAACGTTCGAGCTGTTCCGCATAGGCCCCACGTGCGGCGTACGAATAGCGGAGCAGCTGCGCGGGATGGCCGAGCGGGTCGTCTCGGAGCCGGGCGCGATCGGGGGCGGTGCGCTCCTCCTCACGCGCGATCGCCTCGTCGAACGACAGGTCCTCGAACCCCAGCCGCACCATGTGGCGGTAGTGGGAGTACGCCCGCGCGAGCGGGTCGCGCAGCAGGGCGACGAGTTTGGCGTCGGGCACGAGGTGAGCCGCACGCTCGGGCGCCAGCGGATGGAACAGGTAGTCGGGCGTGGCCTCGAAGCTGGCGACGCGCGCGTGCACCCGCCGGCGCCGCACCGCGAGCCGCGCGCGGGTCGGGAAGTGCGTCCGGTACCACGCCTCCCCCATCGCGAAGTGGCGGGTGAAGTAGCTCACCTCCTTGCGCGTGGCAGGTACGACGCACGGGTGCAGGCCGAGGTCCTTGAACAGCGAGTCGGTGCCGCAGCGCTGGCCCCCGATGACGAGGAAGTCGGGCAGCACGCGCAGGCCGCTGGTCGGCCGGCGCGCCGCGTGGCGCATGCGCTGGACCGTCCGCCGGGTCGACGGCGGGAGGCGGGCGCTCAGCACCTCGACCGGCTTCGACACGGCGAGCGGGTGCGCCGGGTCAGGCGCCGGGCTCGCGCGCCTCGATGACGTCGCGGCGCGACAGCTCCTCGAGCACGGGCGCGATGTCGGCGGCGACCTCGTCGGACGTCGTGCCGTAGACGTCGGCCAGCGCCCGGGCCGCCTCGTCGAGCGCGATGGGCTCTGCGAGCAGCTGCCAGAGGTCGACGCCGGAGCCCTCGAGCGTGAACACCTGGCTGCCGTCGGCGGGCAGCAGCACGACCGCGTCGCCACTCCGCCGCCACAGCACCCGCTCGCGCCGGGCGTACCGCCTCGTCACGACCCGACCGCCGAGGAGCCCTGCTCGTGGCCTCCGGGGCCGGCCGGGCCCTGCTCGTGGCCTCCGGGGCCGGTGGCCGGGCCCTGCTCGTGGCCTCCGGGGCCGGCCGGGCCCTGCTCGTGGCCTCCGGGGCCGGCCGGGCCCGGGGCCACGTCAGGCAGGACCCTCGCGCCCCAGGAAGTCCTCCGCGCCCGCCGACCACGACCACCGCAGGCGGGGCTTGCCGTCACTCACACGCGAGCCGGGCCCCGCCGCGGGCGCCTCGTGCACGACCGGCTCGTCGGCCGAGGCGTTGGTGGTGTCGGGCCCGGTCTTGGCCGGCGCCCTCGCCGAGCTCTTCTTCGCGGCCTTCTTCGCGCTCCGGGCCTTGGTCGCGCGGCGGATGCCACCGCCGGCCGGGCTCTTCCAGCTCGGCAGGTTGAGCTGGTACTGCGGCGGCCGGCCGTAGGGTGAGCGCACCCGGCGGCTGGTCGGCACGCCGACGAGCACGACACCGAGCACCCGGGCCCCCATGCGGACGAGCAGCTCTCCCATCCGGAACGCGGCGTCGTTGGTGGTGGAGCCGCACTTCAGCACCGGGATCACGCAGTCGACCTCGGGCATGAAGTCGATGGCGTCGTTGACGATCAGCGTGGGTGCCGTGTCGATGAGGACGAAATCGGCCAGGTTCCGGGCCTCGCGAACCAGGTCGGCGGCCCGGGCCAGCAGCCGGCCGGGGTTGGCGACCCGCGAGCCCGCGGCGATGACCTGCACGCCGGGCACCTTGGTGTCCTGCGCCACGTCGGCGAGGCTCGGGGCGTCGGGGCTGCCGGAGAGGACGTCGCTCAGGCCGGGCTCGACCTGCACGCCGAAGAGCCTGTGCGCCTGCGGCGCCCGGAGGTCGGAGTCGAGCACGAGGACGGTGTGCCCGCTCTCGGCCAGGCACACGGCCAGGTTGGCGACGGTCATCGTCTTGCCTTCACGCGGGCGAGGCGAGCAGACGAGCACGACCTTGGGGGTGGCCCCATTGCTGTCCCCGACCGGTCGCCATTCGCCCACGCCGCTCGGGACCGCGGCTGCGGCCTCGACCTCGGGGTGTCCGCCGGAGGCGTCGGGAGTGGGTGGCGCTTCGGTGAAGACGCGCGTCGGCATGCGCAGCAACGAGGTGCGCAGGACGCGGTACCCCTCGGCTAGCGGCGAGAGCGGTCGGTTGAAGGCCAGGATGCCCGGCACGCGCCGGGCCCGGCGGGACAGGAGTGGGATCTCTGCCACCACCGGGAGGCCCAGGAGGTCTTCGACCTTGGCGCGGGTGCGCAGGCGGGGATCGAAGAAGTCGATGGCGAAGGAGACGCCGGCCCCCACCAGCAGCCCGATCAGCAGGCCGATCACGGCGCGGATGCGCCGCGGCTTCGGGTGGAAGGTGGCCGCCGCCCGCTGGGCGAGGAAGCGGGAGAGGTCGGTGCGCCCGCCGCGGATGCTGCCCGACTCGAGCGTGAGCAGCGCTGGGAGCGGGTCGGGCCGGTTCTGGATGATGTCGACCTGGTTCATCGCCCGGTCGACGCGCACCTGGAGGGGCTGACGCCGGGCCTGGAGGGCGGCGACCGTGCCCGCGTCGGGCGCGCGCGCGATCTGCAGGTTGATGTCGTTGATCTGGCCCTGGATCTGCTCGGCCGCCTTCAGCTGGGAGTCGATCTGCAGCTGCCGTCGCTGCGTGGTTTGGTCGGCGAGGACGGTCTTGAGGGAGTCGGCGAACGTGTCCGCGATGAGCGCCGCCCGCTTCGGGTCGCGGTCGTTGGCGGTGATCGTCAGCGTGCCGACCTCCACGTTGGGTCGGGCCTGGACGTTGGCCGACCGCACCAGCTCGAACGCCTCCTTCTTGTAGCCGAGGCGTTCGGCCGCGAGCTTGGGCACCTCGCCCACCTTGATGAAGAGGGCGTAGACGTTGAGCGGCTTCTGGGTGTCCTCCGGCGCCAGCGTGTTGTTGGCCAGGATCAGCGTGTGGGCCGCCCGCACGCTTCTGGGGAACGGCACGACGGGCGGCTTCGCCTTGGGCGCGGTGATGACCGCCGCGACCGCGCCGATCAGCCCGAAGGCGACGATCAGCCGCCAGCGCCGCTTGACGAGCTTCAGGTACTCGATGAGGTCCAGTTCGGCTTTCCGTTCACCAGATCGACCACGAAGCCCATGTTGGGGTCGTCGTTGATCGATGTGATCCCAGCGGGTGCCTCGACCTCGAGGTCGAGCGCCCAGGCCCCCCTGGCCAGATCCAAGAGTAGGTGGGCCGCCTCGTCATTTCGATTGCACCCCGCCAGCTCCTCCAGGCGGGCGAGGCCGGCTGATAGCAGCTCGTTGTCGACCCGATCGGGCTTCACCCGGACGATGGACGGGTGGACGGTGGGCTCGGACTGCTCCTCGGGAGCGCACAGCTCCTCGGTGAGCTTCTCGCCCGGCCGCACACCCGTCACCCGGATCTCGATGTCGGCCCCGGCCCTGCGACCGGAGAACCGGATCATCCGCTGTGCCAGGTCGAGGATGCGCACCGGCGTGCCCATCTCGAGGATGAAGATGTCGCCGCCGGTCGCCAGCGCCGCGGCCTGGAGCACGAGCTGCACGCTCTCGTGGACGCTCATGAAGAACCGCGTCATGCGCGCGTCGGTGACGGTGACCGGCCCGCCGGCGGCGATCTGGCGCATGAACGTGGGGACGACGCTGCCGCGGCTGCCGAGGACGTTGCCGAAGCGGACCGCGCAACAGACGGTGTCGTCGGGCGACTCCGCCAGCATGATCTGCTCGCCGAGGCGCTTCGACGCGCCCATCACGTTGACCGGCCGCACGGCCTTGTCGGTGGAGATGAACACGAAGCGCTCGACGCCCGCGCGCTTGGCGGCCCGCACGACGGTGCGGGTGCCGAGCACGTTCGTGGTGACGGCCTCGCACGGGTGGTCCTCGAGGAGGGGGACGTGCTTGTGGGCCGCGGCGTGGAACACGACCTGCGGCCGGTGGCGATCGAACAGGGCGTCGAGGAGCGCGGCGTCGCGGATGTCACCGAGCAGCTCGACGACCGGCCCCTCGACGCTGGCCGCCACCTCGTAGAGGTGGGTCTCGTCGTGGTCGACGAGGATGAGCGCGCTGGGCCCGAGGCTCGACACCTGCCGGGCGATCTCCGAGCCGATCGAGCCGCCGGCGCCGGTGATGAGGACACGGCGGCCCTCCAGCAGGCGGCGCACCGCATCGAGGTCGGTCGTGACCTGCTGTCGGCCGAGCAGGTCCTCGATCCGCAGGTCGCGCACGTCGCGCATCGAGACGCGTGCGTTCATGAGGTCGGCGACGCTCGGGAGCACCCGGAGCGGGAGGCCCGCCACTTCCGCCGCGTGCACCGCCCGGCGCACGACCGAGTGGTCGGCCGACGGGATGGCCAGCACGACCTGGTGCACCTCGAGCCCGGTGAGCGCACTGGGAAGGTCGTCGATGCCGCCGACCACCGGCACGCCCATCAGCTTGCGGCCCTGGGCGCGCGGGTCGTCGTCGAGCACCGCGACGGGCACGAGCCCGGCGCCGGGGTTGCCGAGCATGTCGCGCAGGATCGCGGCGCCGGCCTCGCCTGCGCCGACTATGGCGATCCGCAGGCCGGGCGGGGCGTCCGAGCGGCGGTTGAAGGCGAAGAGGCGGGACTGGAAGCGACTGGCGCCGGCGAGCATGGTGGCGACCGTCGCACCGAGGAGGACGACCGAGAACGGCGCCAGCCGGCGCCCGGGCAGCACGAGGTCGGCGACGAGGAGGGTGGTGAGGCTCGTGCCGCCGGCGAGCACGACCTGCCTGGCCTCCTGGATGCTGGCGTGCCGCCAGAGCCGGCCGTAGAGGCCCCACGCCCAGTTGCTGCTCAGGTGCACCACCAGGGCGACGACCAGGAACTGGTAGAAGCCGTCCCAGTTGCGCGACGGGACGGTGCCGTCGAAGCGGAGGACCATGACGCCGATGTAGGCCGCCGACACCAGCACCAGGTCGAACGTGGCGAACAGGAGGTCGGCTCGCATCTGCGCCGCCAGGCTCGCGACCCGCGCCCAGCGCACGTGGCGCCGGGGCGTGTTCGGGGACCGCTGGTGGTTCATCGCTGAGACTCCTGCAGATCGGCCTTGGGGAGCGGGTGTGTGTCAGGGGCGAACCTCACCCTGCGTGAGCAAACTACTCAAGGTCAGGAAGGGCGCGAGTGGCGCATCCCCCCTTGTGCGGTGCCACCGCGCCTACAGAACTCTTGGGGAAAACGTCGCATTTGCATACCCCCCCGGATTTGCAAGGCTGCCCCTCACACCCGCGACAGATGAATCACTAGCCGTGGTTATCCTAGAGCCGCACCGGCACCGGCACCAGTCCCAAACCCCAGATTTTCGATGCCGTTCGGACGGCCGTCGACTACGGCGCGACGGCGACGTTGCCGATCTCGTAGAGCGTCACCCCATGGTGCTCGAGCGTGGTGGAGAGGCTGAGGGCGTTGCCCGGCGTCGCCATGTCGGTGGTCGAGACGACCTGCATGATCGAGGCGTTCTTGTAGACGCTCTGGTAGTTCTTCCAGCAGAACTTCCAGGCCTGCGTCAGGTTGAGCGGCACCTCGGAGGAGTACTTCGACTTCAGGTAGCCGTTGTCGGGAACCTTGCACCCGGCCGCGTTCCACTGCCACGTCGGCCAGAAGTTGCCGTGGGTATCGTCGACGACCCACTTCTTGACGTTCACCGTCGTCCCGGTCGCCGGTGTGATGCGGCTGAGGTTGAGCCCGGCCGGCTCCGCGGTGTTGGCAGTGCTGCTGGGGTTGTGGTTGAGGAGGAAGACGTAGGCCGTCTTGGTGACCGGGTTGTAGCCGGCGACCGATTGCACCAGGTCGGCCGGGTCTGCGGAGCTGCCGCTCTTCACGGAGGTCAGCCGGTTGGAGCCGGCCAGCCGCGAGGCCAGGTCGATCACGTTCACGTAGGACGGTCGGATGCCGCCGATGAGGCTCTTGGTGCTCAGGCTCAGCGGCGTGAACGAGCTGGCGTTGAGGTCGAGCAGGCGCTTGAACAACAGCGCGGTCCACGAGCCCTGCCAGGTCATGCCGGTCACGCTGTGGGCGAGCTCCTTGTTGTCCGGGCCGTTGAGGATGCCGCCCTCGTCGACGCCGATCGGAAGGTTGACGAGCCCGAGCTGGTTGGCCCGGTCTCGCATGTCCGCGATCGTGGCGTCGAGGTTGGACACGTTCCCCGGGTAGCCCACCTTGTTCTCATAGAAGGAGACCGTCACGAAGTCGAGCTGCGTGTTGGGGCCGCCGTTGTAGAGGTTGGGCCCCTGCACCACGTGGTTCAGCAGGTTGCGCTCGTCCCACAGACCGGGGATCACGCACATGCAGTGGACGCCGACGTTGACGAACGGCGCGCCTAGCACCTCCTCGAGCGTGCCGACCGAGTAGTCGTAGAGCTTGAAGTACTCGTTCTGCGTGCTGAGCCAGTTCTGGTCGGCGGTCATGAAGCTGGCGCCGTTCTCGAACTCGGACACGACGCCGAACTGCCAGGTACGGACCTCGTCGATGCCGAACTCGCTCACGAGCGACTGGAGCATCCACCAGAGGTAGTCGTGATACGCCTGATAGCTGGATGGCGGCCGCGTGTTGATCTTGAAGTAGAAGCCGATGGCAGGCGGGTTCGACATGCTGACTGGCACGACGCCCAGGTCGATGTACGGCTTGAGGCCCTGGCGCAGGATGTTGCGCGCGGCGCGGTGGATCGGAAAGAAGTCGTACCCCGAGGAGGGTCCCACCGAGTCGTCGTTGAACATGTCGCGGTCGATGACGCATCCGGGGTACGCGTTGTAGCAGCCGCCCCCCGCGTACTGCAGGTAGGCGGTGCGCAACCAAGGGTAGGTGGTCCTGACGTAGTTGGGCGCCTTGGCTTCGATCGTGTCGGTGTTCCACGTGCTCTTGTAGTGGAAGAAGATCATGTTGGAGAAGATGTTGGGGATCGGCGCCGCGGCGGTTCCCAGGTCGACCGCGAAGCTGGAGTCGCCCCCCGCCCCCGCCGGCTCGGCCGTCAGGAGCTGCGCCGGCACGAGCACGGCGATGGAGCTGAAGAGGGCCGCGACCCGGAGGAGCCTCGGATGCCGCACGCGCCCTCCCTCTCGCTTCAGTGCCGGCTTCAGACTCAGTGCAGGCTTCAGGTTCAGTGCTGGCTTCAGATTCAGCGCTGTTTCCCCCCACGTTTTCGGAAGCCCCGCGGGGGCGTCCCCTCGAGCCGAGGGTAGCAATCCGCCATCTCGAGCACTAGCGCGCGCTTTCGCGCACGGTCACGGCTGTGCGTCGGCCGGGGGCGAGGCCCGATCGCGGGCGAGACCGGCGACGACGTCGGCGGCGAGGAGCGCGGCGCCCACCCAGGCCAGGTTGTGCGAGACGCGGAAGAACGTCGGCCACTCGAACACCGACGGGTAGTTGGCGATGTACTGCAGGGCCGCGGTGTAGAGGCCCGCGGCCGCGAGCCCGCCCACCGCACCCAGCGTCACCAGGGCGCGGGCGCGGGGGACGAGCACGGCGGCCAAGGTGAGCCCGCCCGCGAGGACGCCCGTCGGCAGCCCGGCCACGAGCGTGACGACCACCGCCACGCCGGCGGTGACGACCGCGGTCGTGGCCCGTCGTGGCCGGCTCCCGCGGTGGCGCCACGGGGGCACCAGGCGGGGCTCGGGAGCGCCGCCGAGCGCCCGCTTGCGGCCGGGGTTGGCCAGCGCGAGCGCGAGGCACAGCAACAGGCCGAGCGCCGAGATCGGCAGCATCACCCAGACCCGTCGCTGCGGCGTCCACTCGAGGTCGACCGAGACGTCGCGTCCCTGGGGATCGGGCCGGATGAGCCACCCGTTGGCGAACCCGTCGATGACGGTGGGCGGCCCGAGCGAGCGGCCGTTGGTCTTCGCCTCCCACCCGAGGTTGTGGCTCTGGCCCAGCACGAGCCAGAACGGCTGGGTGGGAGCGGCCACCCGCACACGCTTGGCCGTGCGGCCGTCGCGCTCGATCGTGATCGCAGGCGAGGGTCGCGACGGCGGCGAGGGCGGCGCGACGCGGCCGGGTGCGGGCGGCGGCAGGCTCGCCCCGCCCGCGGCCGAGGAGAGAACCAACCGGTCGAGGTCGATGCCGGTGCGCCCGCCGCTCGTCGTGCGCAGGACGTGCTCGCCGGGCGCCAGGGTGAGGCCACCGGCATCGGCGCCGCAGAGGTCGACCGCGAGCGGCCCGCGCGCCTCGGCGGCGGGGGCGTTGCCGGTGACGCGCACCTCCACCTTGCGCGCATCGACCGTGAGAAGGTCGGCGCGGCAGCCGCTGTCGAACGCGGTGGGCGTGGGCGACATCCGCACGCCCGGGATGCCGGCCTCGGCGATGGCCACGGGCAAGGGTTCGTCGGCCCCGGTGAAGTAGTTGCGGGTCTTGCGCGCCTTCACCTGCTCGAGCACGACCCGAACCGTCTGGCCCGTGAGCGGCCGCCGGAGCCGAAGCGGCAGCGCGACGGTCGCGCCCTCCCGCGACCGGCTCGTGATCTTCGGGACCGAGACGCGGCGTACGCCCTGCTCGGTCTCGACCCGGAGCTTGGTCGGCAGCGAATGGCGCTTGTCGGCCACCAGGACGAGGTCGAGGTGGTCGAAGGTGACCGGTGCGGGCAGCTTGGCCTCGATCCACTTCGTCGTGGGGCCGGCGAACGGCGGCGTCCATGCCGTCGCGGGATCGCCGTCGAACGCGGAGGAGGCGCGGGCCTGCAGGTCGCCGGGGAGACGAGCGGAGGAACGGGCCACGATCCCGCCGCCCTTGCCCACGACCGCGTCGACCTCTTGGTCGTCGCGGCCCAGCGAGAGGCGGGCGGTGCCGGTGACGCCGAACGACCGGGACACCGGGAGGCTGAAGGCGCGGGCGATGTAGTTCTCCTCGTCGGCGCGGGGAGGGAACCCGTTGGAGCGCTGGCGGTCGAGGAGGATGTCGAGCCGGTGGTCGATCGAGCCCGCGCTGGCCGCGGCGAGCAGGTCGCGCGGAAGCCGGATGACCTCGTCGGCGCGCGCCTTCACGCCGTCGAACCCGACCTCGGCCATGCCGACCGCGCTGAGGCCGCCGTACGTCTCGCGTGGGCCGAAGTTGAGCCGGTCGATGCGCAGCGACATCGTCTTGAAGGTGCGGCGCCCGATGTCGACCCACTCGCCCTGGCCTCGGCGCGACGCGCTCCCGAGCCGGATCTGCTTGGACGCGCCGCCGTCGAAGGTCAGCGTGGCCCGGGTGATCCAGCGGTTGCGATCGCCGTTCACGGGTTGCAGCAGGCGTACCCGGCTGGTCGTGACGGGATGGGCCAGCTCGATCTCGAGCCGCTCGCCTCGAGGGTCGTCGAAGGCGCCGACCCGCCAGGCCGTGAAGCGGTCGCCGTCGAGGGCGCGGACGGCACGGTCCTCGGGGGTGTAGGAAACCGGGTTGGCGTAGTGGGTCGCCTGGACGCGGCGCACGCCACGCTGCTGGGCGACGGTGAACGCGTCGTCGCCCGCGCGGGGGAAGACGTCGAGCCGGGCGTCGACCAAGTCGTCTGCGAGCTTCTTCTCCTCCGCCTGCTCGGTGTAGCCCGTCACCTCGCGCACGGTGCTCCACCGGCGCGCCCGGCGCCGGTTGCTGTCGGTCAGCACCAGGTCCGCCCCCGCAGCGAGCACCCGCTTCATCCCCGCGGGGTCGCCCGCGAACGAGCCCGAGTAGAGGAGCGCGCTGGGCCGGTCGAGCAGGCCGATGGCGGCCGCGTCGACCACGCCCTCGCCGTCGCCGGCCAGCAGCACGGGCCGGTCGGCTGCCGCGGTCCGCACGATCGGGGGCGCGCCGCGCACCGCGAACGCGGAGACGGGCGGGGGGTCCGGCTCGCCCGGCGGCTCGCTCAGGGCGAGCTCGTCGATCATCGGGTACTGCTTGGGCGTGTTGCGCACCGGGCGCCCGAAGCCCACCGGGTCGGCCAGACCCGCGGGCGGGGGGGTGAAGAACCGCCAGGTCGGGCGGGGCCTCGGCGTGTTGAAGCGCTCGAACTGCAGGTCCGACCGCAGCACCACGTCGCCGACGCTCATCAGCCGCGCCACGGGCGCGATCGCCTCGGGCTCCAGCACGCCCTCCTGGAGCCGGCGGTCGAGCGCGTTGAGCAGGTCGGCCGAGGGCGGCGAGCCGTATGGAATCAGCTCCCGGGCGACGTAGGGGCGGTCCATGAGCCCGGGCGTGATGGGCTCGACCGTGTTGCCCCAGCGGTACGACGTGAAGTCGGACCCGGGGAGCTCGAGCACGCGGGTGTCGTGGCCCCGGGCGTCGAGCCAGTCGGCGGCCTTCTGCCAGTAAGCGGGGATGTGCTCTGGGCGCTTCAGGTTCTCCGCCACCAAGCCGCCGGTGAAGAGGGCGGGGAGGTTGGCCGCCGCCAGCCCGGCGAGCGCGATCGCGACCCACGCGGCGCGGCGCGGGCGGGTGCGCGCGAGCGCGCTCACCCCCGCCGCGAGCAGGACCGCGCACCCGAGCGCGACGATCGGCACCACCCGGCCCGAGCTGCGCATCGCGAAGGCCGCAGTCGATTCGTTCGACGCCTTCTTGACCACGCTGCCCCAGATCGACGGCCCGTCGTACGGGTAGGCGCCGACCGCGATCACGGTGCCGACGAAGATCAGTGCGACGAAGTAGGCGCGGTGGCGCCAGCGCACGGTCACCGCGGAGATGAAGGCGAAGGTCGGCAGGGCGAAGCTGGCCAGGAGCAACGCGATGTTCTGCGTGTACGGGACGGACGACTCCGTCCATGGCCCGAGCTTGTCGCCGCCGTAGAAGAACCAGTAGCCGAGCCCGCGCAGCGTCTCCGACGACAGCGAGGTGAGCGCAACCGCTCGCATCGTCTCGGAGTACGCGAGCACGTCGAGGCCGTAACCCGCCTGAATGCTCAGCCCCGCGATCCACCACAGCGAGGTGACCAGCGTCAGCACGCCGATCCTGGCCATCGTGGCGAGGGCCTGCCGGGCCGACGCCTGGTGCTCGACCCAGACCGCGAACGGGAAGTAGAGGACCGGCCCCAGCCCCGCGTAGATGAGCGCGGTGGCGTTCACCCCGCCCACGATCGCCACGACCACTGCGAACAGAGCCGGGTAGCGCCATCCCCCTCGCCGCAGGGCGAGGATGGCGAGCCCGAGCATCCACGGGAGGCCGGCCCAAGGCAGGAGCAGCACCGAGAGGCGGGCGGCAACCGTGAGCAGGTAGGGGCTCAGCATGAAGACGAGCGCGCCCACCATGGCCCCCGGCCCGCGGATGTCGAGCACCCGGAAGAGAAAGAGCATCCCCGCCCCGGCGGCGAACATGATCGTCGCCAGCCAGAGTCGTTGGGCGACCCAGTCGGGCGACCCCACCTGCTGGAGGACCCAGTAGAACGGGCCCATCGGGAACAGGTAGCCGATGTTCTGGTGCGTGACCGTCCCCAGGCCGACGTTGGGGTCCCACAGCGACGCGGCGCAGCCCAGCATCCGTCCCGGGTCGAGGTAGAGGTACTGCTTGGTGTCCGCCCCCACCTGCCCGGGCTTGGTCAGCAGCAGCGGCACGTAGGCGAGCGCGGCGAGGAAGGCGTGGTTCCTGAGCGAGCGGCGACGCGCCGCCCCCGCAAGGTCGGGTCTGTCGCCGCCGGACCGCACCGTCGCCGCGCCGCGGGCCCGGGCATCACGAGTGCCGATCACGTTGTGGCGCCGCCCTCCCGGCTGATCTTGTCGTGGTGTGCTGAGGGGGCCAGTCGGGCCACCGCGCGTCGGCAATGGTACGGCACCCCGACGGGGTGCCACCCGCGCCCCTCTTCACGCCGTACGTTGCCCGATGACCGGGAAGACGGCCACAATGCCGCCGCCACCCCGCGCCCCGGGAGGATCCGATCGCCTTCACCACATCACGTCGAACGCTCGTCGTCGTGCCCACCTACCTGGAAGTGGAGAACATCGAGACCTATCTCCGCCGCGTCCGGGCCGCGGTGCCGACGGCCGACGTCCTCGTCGTCGACGACAGCAGCCCCGACGGCACCGCCGGCGCGGCCGAGGCGGTCGCGGCCGAACTCGGCCAGATCGACGTCATGGTGCGCCCGGCGAAGAACGGTCTCGGCAACGCGTATCGCGCCGGCTTCGGACGGGGCCTCGAACGGGGCTACGAGGTGCTGGTCCAGATGGACGCCGACCTCTCGCACGACCCGGCCGCGCTGCCGACGCTCCTGCAGGCGCTCGACGACGGGGCCGACTTCGCCATCGGCTCGCGCTACGTGCCGGGGGGCTCGATCCCGCACTGGCCCTTCCACCGACGCGCCCTGTCGCGCTACGGCAACCTCTACACGCGCTTCGCGCTGCGCATGCCTCTGTCCGACGCCACGTCGGGCTACCGCGCGTACACGGCCGACATCGTGCGCGCCATCGACCTGGTGAACACGAAGGCGAACGGCTACGGCTTCCAGATCGAGCTCGCGTACCGCGTCTCGCGCTACGGCGGGAAGGTCGCCGAGGTGCCGATCACCTTCACCGACCGAGTGCGCGGGAAGTCGAAGATGTCGTGGGCCATCGTCGCCGAGGAGATGTGGCTCGTCACCGGGTGGGGCGTGCGCGACCGCGTCCGCAACCTGGCCCGCCGTTCGCGCGCTGCGGCCTAGAGCTCGCGGGCGTCAGCGGGTGGGCGGGGCCACGAACACAGCGGTCGGCAGTCCCAGGTCGCGCATCCTGATCATGAGCTCCCGGGGGCGCTCAGGCACGCGGCTGTCGAGGATGGTGGTGAAGAGGCTGTTGTCGACGGCCGGCACGAGGGCGACGAGCCCGACCGCCCGCAGCCCGCGGATGGCTTGTCGTCGGAGGCGGTCGAACTCGACCCGCTCCGCGGAGCTGCGCGGGTCGACGTAGGCGACCTCCTGGGCCCCGGGCCGGGCGCGCCACGTCGCGATGTCGGAGCCCACCGCCAGGTGCACCTCGGCCGACGCGTCGGAGGGGTCGAGGATGCGGTGGGATCTCACCCCGGCGAGATAGATCTTGCGGGCGCCGACGTCGAAGCCGCGGCGTTCGAGCTCGTTCAGCAGGCCGAAGCCCTGCGCGCCGATGGAGACGGGGTCGAACCAGGTGACCAGGTAACGGCCGTGGCGGCCGTCCGGCGGCCGCCTCGCGAGCGCGTCGACCGTCGGGGGGACGAGCCGGCCCAGCGTCGCCGAGAGTCGCGGGGCGGGGTCCTCGGCGCGCGCCGCATCGACAGTGAACGCCGTCGTCGACACGATGATTGCGCAGAGGAGCGCAACGCTCCCCACCGTGGCCAGCCGCGGCCGCGCGACGGGCCCCAGCCGCCTCCCGACGACGATGCTCGCCGTCCACGCGATCGCGAGCAGGAGCAGGGCCGTGATTCCCCAGGCCCAGAGGAACAGGTAGTACCAGACGAACCCGTGCACGCGGCTCATCGACACGACCGACAGGACCAGCCCGCCGGTCAGCACCGCGTTCAGGCGCACGAGTGGCCGGTGCCGCAGCCGCCAGGCCACGAAGGCGGAGGCAGCCCACACGAGGAGCAGCGCGAGGCCGGGGACGAGCGCACCGGCGGTGGCGCGCGGCTGCTTGGCGACGAGCTTCCAGGGGTTGAGGTGCACCAGCAGCAGCTCCAATCCCTGCCGGGCGCCGATCGGCGGCTGCGGCGGGTGCAAGAGCTCGTGGCGGACGACCGACAGGTTGCCCGGCGAGTGGGTGAGCTCCTCGATCACCGGCGGCAGCCAGAGGACGATGCCCGCGGCCGCGGCCATGAGCGTCCACGCGACGAGCCGGCGCAGCCCTCCCGGCGCCTCGCGGCGCCGCGCGTACGCCCTTCCGAACGCGAACGCCAGCGCACCCGCGAAGAGGCCCCCCGCCAGCCCGAGGTAGGGAAGGTGGGTCTGCATGCAGAACGTCCCCGCGAAGACCGCGACGGGGAGCATCGGCGGGTCGTCCGAGACGATGGACCACACGGCCAGCACGAAGACGAGCCACCACATCACGGGCAGGTACGGGTTCCACGCCTCCGTGAGGATCTGCGTGCCGTAGGCACGGGCGAGCAGCGCGACCACCGCCGCGACTGCGAGCACGAGCCGGAGCCCGCCGCGCCGGAACGCGATCCACAACGCGGTGCTGATGGCGAGGACGTGGAGCGACGCGGCCGCCGCCTGGAGGGCCCATGCGTGCGCGCCGAACAGCTCGTAGAACGGCCACAGCGCCCAGAAGCTCAGGGGGCCGGGGTGGCTTCCCTGCTTGTCGAGGGAGCCGAGACGGCCCGCGAGGCCGATCAGCGGCGGGTGCCCGGTGCCGACGTCGCGCACCTGCAGCTCGGTCTGCGCCAGATCGTCGGTCGGGTGCCATGTCGGCTGCCGCAGCACCGCGAGCGCGACCGCCAGAGGCAGCGCCAAGAGGACGACGAGCGCCGGCACCCGGAGCGCGCGGCGCCGGGCGCGGGCGACTGCCGATCGTGAAGGGCGAGCGGGCCGGCGCGCCCCGCGCGGGGCCGCTTCGGCCCCCTGGCCCTCCGGGACCTCGGCAACGTCGTGGAGCGACGTCCCGGGTGAACGGCCGGAGCGCATGGCGCAGAAGTATACGAACGGCCCTCCGTGGCCGGGTCGCGCACGCCGTGCGGTCTACCCTGCTCCGGCCGTGAAGATGTCCGGAACCGTCGCCGCGGAGACCGCCGGCCAGCAAGCGTCAACTCGAGCCGACCGTTCGCGTTTCTGGTGGCTGCTCGCTGCGATCGCGGTGATCGCGTTCGGTGTCCGCCTGTGGTTCGTGCTGACGCTCGCCAGGAGGAACCCCACCGGCGGCGATCCGTTCTACTACCACGTTCAGGCGAACCTGCTCGCCGACGGCAAGGGATTCAGCGAGCCCTTCACGTTCTCGCGGACCGGCCGGCTGATCGCGACCGCCTATCACCCGCCCCTCTTCTCGCTTCTGCTCGCGGTGTCGTCGTTCTTCGGGGGCACGAGCTGGTTCGCGCACAAGCTGGTCGCGAGCGCGGCCGGAACGGGCACGGTCGTCGTCGTGGGCCTCGTGGCCCGCGAGGTGGCAGGAAGCCGGGCGGGCCTGATCGCGGCCGCGTTCGCCGCGGTGTACGCCAACCTCTGGGTCGTCGACGGGATTCTCATGCCGGAGTCGCTCTACGGGCTCAGCATCGCGGTCGTCCTGCTCGCGGCGTACCGCTACTGCCGGACCCCGCGACTCGGCCTCGCGATCGGCACCGGAGCCGCCATCGGGCTCGCGGCCCTCGTGCGCGGCGAGGCGGTGGTGCTCGTGCCGGTCCTCGCCGTGCCGCTCGCGCTGTGGGCGAACCGAGACTGGTCGCGCCGCCTTCGCCAGCTCGGCGCCATGCTGGTCGCCGCGGGGTTGGTCATCGCGCCGTGGACCCTTCGCAACCTGGTCCGCATCCACCCTGCGGTGGTTCTCTCCGTCAACGCTGACGATGTGGTCGGCATCGCCAACTGTCGTGACACCTACTACGGACAGCTCGTCGGGTTCTGGTCGATTCGCTGCTACGAGCCCACGCCCCCCGGCAACGAGGTCGAACGCGGACGTGCCTACCGGAAGCGGGGCATCGCCTACGCCCGCGACCACCTGGGCCGGCTGCCGTACGTCCTGCTCGCGCGCCAAGGACGAATGTGGGACGTATTCCGCACGAGGGAGACGGTGCTCCTCGGCCGGATCGAGGGCCGCGATGAGAACGTCAGCCGCGTCGGCCAGCGGATGTATTGGGCGGCCATCCCGCTCGCGCCGATCGGCCTCGTGCTGCTCCGCCGCCGGCGCCGCCCGATCCTCCCGCTCGTCGCCCAGCTCGCGCTGGTGGCGATCACGGGGGTGCTCGCCTACGGCCAGGTCCGGTTCCGCATGCCGGCCGACGTCGTGCTCGTCGTGCTCGTCGGCGTTGTGCTCGACGCGCTGCTCGGGAGCAGGCTGTTCAGGCGCAGGACGGCGGACGCGCGTCCCTCCTCCGTGCACCCCTGAGCCGCGGGGGCCAGGGCCTAAGCTCCGACGATCCAGTCTCCTGCCGTCGCCCTCCGACGCGGCCTGCAGCGCACGGATCACCTCGAACGGGCCCGCGGCCGATCGCTGCGCACTCGTTGGTCTGTCCTCGTGCTGGGGGTCACCTCGTACCTCCCGCTGCTGCTCACCGCGCCCGGGCAGGTCGGCGCGGACACGAAGCAGTACCTCTACCTCGACCCCGGCCGCCTCCTGTCGCGCGCCGCCTCCATGTGGGACCCCAACATCGGGGCGGGCACCGTCACGCACCAGACGATCGGCTACCTCTTCCCGATGGGCCCGTGGTACTGGGCCTTCGACCACCTCGGCGCGCCGGACTGGGTGGCCCAACGCCTCTGGCTCGGGACGCTGCTGTTCGGGGCGGGCACCGGTGTGCTGTTCCTGCTCCGCACGCTCGAGGTGCGGCGCACGGGGGCGCTCGTCGCCGCGCTCGCCTACATGCTCACGCCCTACACGCTCGACTTCGCGGCGCGCCTTTCGGTGCTCCTGCTGCCCTGGGCCGGGCTGCCATGGATGATCGCCCTCGCGGTCCGTGCCCTGCGTCGCGGTGGCTGGCGCGATCCCGCGCTGTTCGCGCTGGTCGTCGTGACGGTCGGCGGGGTCAACGCGACGGCCCTCCTCTACGCGGGCCTCGGGCCGGTGCTGTGGTTCCCGTTCGCGGTCTGGGTACTGCACGAGGCGACGGCGCGGCGCGCGCTCGCGACCGTCGCGCGCATCGGCGTCCTGACCGCCGTGACGTCGTTGTGGTGGATCGCGGGGCTCTCGATCCAGGCGGGCTACGGGCTCGACGTCCTTCGCTACACCGAGACGGTCAGAGCGGTCGCGCTCACCTCGCTCGCGTCGGAGGTCGTCCGCGGCCTCGGTTACTGGTTCTTCTACGGCGGCGACAAGCTCGGGCCCTGGACCGAGTCGTCGGTCCCCTACATGCGGAGCATCGCGTTGCTCCTGACGAGCTTCGCGGTTCCGACCGCCGCCTTCGCCTGCGCCGCGATCACCAGGTGGCGCTACCGCGCGTACTTCATCGGCCTCTTCGTGGTCGGCGTCACCATCGCGGTCGGCGCCTATCCGTACGACCATCCGTCGCCACTCGGCCGCGTCCTCAAGGGGGCGGCGACCGGATCGACCGTCGGGCTGGCCATGCGCAGCACCGGGCGCGCCGTGCCGCTCGTCGCGTTGGGCCTCGCCGTCCTCCTCGGCGCCGGCGCCGCCGCGCTCGAACGGCGCCGCCCGCGGCTCGGGATCGCGGCCGCGCTCGTCATCGTCGCGCTGGTCGTGGGGACCATGGCCCCGTTGTGGACGGGCAAGGTCGTGGCCCGCAACCTTCGCCGCCCCGACGTGCCGTCGTACTGGCGCGACGCGGCGGCGTGGCTCGACCATCGCGGCGACGCCACCCGGGTGCTCGAGCTCCCGGGGAGCGACTTCGCCGCCTACCGCTGGGGCAACACGGTCGATCCCATCACGCCCGGGCTCATGGACCGTCCGTACCTGGCGCGCGAGCTGATCCCGTACGGCTCGCCGCCCTCGGCCGACCTGCTGAACGCGCTCGACCGTCGCCTGCAGGAAGGCGTGCTCGAGCCCGGGGCGATCGCGCCCGTCGCCCGGCTGCTCGGGGTGGGCGACGTCGTGCTGCGCAACGACCTCCAGTTCGAGCGCTACAACCTGGCCCGGCCGCGGCCCACCCTGCAGCTGCTCACCCCGCCGCCACCGGGGCTCGACGCCCCCGTCGGCTTCGGGCCCGCCCGGCGCAACGTGCCCGAGCGCTTCCCGATGCTCGACGAGATCGCGCTGGGCCTGCCGGCCGGCGCACCCGACCCCAAACCCGTCACCGTGTACCCAGTGCGCGATCCCATGCCGATCGTGCGCGCCGAGGGCGCGGCACGACCGGTGCTCTTCGCAGGCGACGGCGAGGGCGTCGTCGAAGCCGCGGCGGCGGGCCTCCTGCGCGACGACGCGCCGCTCCTCTACTCCGCCGCGTTGGCGCGCGACCCCAAGACGCGTGCCACCGCGCTCGCCGCCGGAGCCGACCTCGTCATCACCGACTCCAATCGTCGGCGCGCCCGTCGGTGGAGCACCGTGCGCGAGAACACCGGCTACACCGAGCAGAGCGGGGAGAAGGCGCTCGTGCGCGACCTCGGTGACGCCCGCCTGCCGGTCTTTCCGGGCGCGACCGACGACGCCTACACGGTCGCCCAGCAGCGGGGCGTGCGCGCCGTACGTGCGTCGCGCTACGGAAACCCGGTCACCTACACCCCCGAGGACCGGCCGGTGATGGCTCTCGACGGCGATCCGGCGACGGCCTGGCGGGTCGACGCGTTCGACGACCCACGCGGCGAGCGCCTGCTGGTCGAGCTCCGTCGACCGGTCACCACCGACCACATCACGCTCCTGCAACCGGTGACCGGTCCGCGCAACCGCTGGATCACGCGGACCACGCTGCGCTTCGATCGGGGCAAGCCGCTGAGGGTCGACCTAACCGACGCATCGCGCCGAGCGCCCGGGCAACGCATCGACTTCGGCCGGCGTGTCGTCCGCACGCTCGAGATCGACGTGGACGCCACGAACGCGGGCACGCGCGACAGCTACATCGGGTTGAGCGCGGTCGGTTTCGCCGAGGTCGGCATCGGCGAGGTGCACGTCGACGAGGTGGTCCGCCTGCCGACCGACCTGTTGACCGCGGCGGGATCCCATTCGCGTGAGCATCGCCTCACGATCCTGCTCGCACGGGCGCGGAGCGCGCAGCTCCCACCGCGGTCCGACGAGGAGCTGGCGCTCGCGCGCACGTTCACGCTGCCCACGCCGCGCACCTTCTCGCTCGGCGGCACCGCGCGTGTCTCGGCCAACGCGGACGACGCGACGGTCGACCGCGCGCTTGGCGTCGGTGGCGCGCGCGCCTCGTCTTCCGGGCGCCTGCCGGGCGACCTCCGCGCGCGACCGACGCTCGCGATCGACGGCGACCCGGCCACGTTCTGGAGCTCGGGCCTGGGCCAGACGGACGGCACGTGGCTGGCCTACGACCTGCCCGCGCCGGTCACCGTCGACCACCTCGACCTGGCCGTCGTGGCCGACGGCCGTCACTCGGTGCCGACGCGCGTGCGGGTGGAGGCCGGAGGTCAGGCACGCGAGGTCGAGGTGCCGCACATCACCGACAGCCACACGGAGAACGCAGTGGCGCACGCGCGGGTGAGCTTCCCCGCCGTCACCGGGAACCAGCTGCGCGTGACCGTGCTGCAGTCCCGCAAGGTCATGACGCTCGACTGGTACTCCGCCTCGCCGGTGGCGCTGCCGATCGGGGTCGCCGAGCTCGGCGCGGTCGGCGTGCGCGCCACTCCACCGCCCGACACCGTCCCCGACGCGTGCCACACCGACCTGCTCACCGTGGACGGCCGTCCCGTGGGCGTCCGCCTCACCGGGACCCGCGACCAGGCGGAGGGCAGGCGCGGGCTGGCAGTGGAGGCGTGCGGTCCCGACACCGCGGGATGGACGCTCGGCGCCGGCCGCCATGTGCTGCGCACGCGCGCCGGGCGCGACACCGGCATCGACCTCGACCGGCTCGTGCTCGACTCCGCCGGCTCGGGCCCCCGACCCGTCTCGAGGCAGGCCGGGACTGCGCCGCCCGCGCCGCGCGTGCAGGTGGTCCACGCGGGCCGCACGTCGTACGACCTCCGTGTGCGCGATGCCACGCAGCCCTTCTGGCTCGTGCTCGGCCAGAGTCACAACGCGGGCTGGACCGCAACGGGCGGCGGTCGCTCGTTGGGAGGGGCGCAGCTGGTCAACGGCTACGCCAACGGGTGGTACGTCGAACCCAAGGCCGCGGGCGCGGCCATCGACATCCGGCTGACGTGGACACCACAGCGTCGGGTGTGGTGGGCCCTGGCCGTGTCGGCGGCCGGAGTTTTGATCTGCATTGCGCTCGCGCTCGTCGACCCGCGACGCGGCGCGGCCCGTGTGGTTCGGGTTCCGTCCGCCGGGCCCGAGCTGGCCTCGCCGCTCACTTCGACGCCGCTCACCTCCTCAGCGCGCGACCGACCGACGACGCGCGCCCGGGTCGGCGCGACCGTGGCGGCCGGCGTCGGCGCGGCGCTCGTCGCCGGTGTCCCGACGGGCCTGGTCGTGGCCGCGGCCGTGCTCGCCGCGCTCACCCGACCGTCCGCGCGGCGCGTGCTCACCGCGGGCAGCGTGGCTGCGATCGCGCTCGCCGCCCTGTACACGGCCGTTCAGCAGCTCCGCTACCACTACCTCGCCCAGTTCGAGTGGCCCACCCGCTTCCACGCGGCCCACACGCTCGCATGGTGGGCGGTGCTGTTGCTGGCGGCGGACGCCCTCGTCGAGCTCGTCAGGCGCCCGCGCCCCGATCCATGACCGCGCCCACCGCGCCCGCCGCGCCCGCCGCGAGGCCTGCGAACGCGCGCATCGTCGCCATCGACGTGGTGCGCGGGCTCGCCATCCTGTGGGTGATCCTCTACCACCTCTGGACCGACGAGCACTCCTTCGAGGTGGGCACGATCTCGTCGCGGTTCCATGCGGTGCCCGATGCGATCGCCGACCTCGACCCCGTGGCGACCGCGCAGGCCCTCTTCCACGCCGTGTTGCGGGTCGGCTACCTCGGCGTGCCGCTCTTCATGATCCTGAGCGGCCTGTCGCTCACGCTCTCCGCGCTGCGCCGCGACTTCGAGCTGCGGTCGTCGCCCGGGTTCCTGCGTCGACGCCTCCGCCGCGTGCTGGTGCCCTACTGGTTCGGCTGGGCCTACACGCTCGCGTGCTTCGCCCTCATCGCGCTCTGGCAGGTGACGCAGTTCGGCGACTTCGGCTTCTGGCACTACTGGTGGGAGGGCAGCTTCACGATCCCTCACCGCGCCGGCGAGTTCGTGTCCAATCCCCTGGCGGACGGCAACATCTGGGCAGGGCTGCTGCTCGTGCCGCGCATCCTCCGTGACCAGTGGCAGTTCGCACCGGAGGGCTCGCTGTGGTTCGTGCTCCTGATCGTCCAGTACTACCTGCTGTTCCCGTTCCTCCTCGTCGCTCTGCGACGTGTCGGCGCTGCGATCTTTCTCACCGCCACGCTCCTCGTCAGCCTCGTCTCGCTGAACCTCGTGCTCGCGATCGACGGCAACCTCGCCCGTCTCCATCGTGTGCTCGACATGGGGTCGCCGTTTCGGCTCTTCGAGTTCGGGCTCGGGATGACGGCCGGCTACCTGCTGGTGTCGCGCCCGGCGCTCGTGCGGCGCGGCGCGCGGGGCGTCGTTGCGCTCCCGATCGCGGCCGCCGGCGGCGCGCTCGTCGTCATCGGGAGCACCATGCGCATCGACACACCCGCGTTGTCGGGCACGATCGCGCAGCCGATGGTTGCGCTCGGGCTGGCTTTGCTGTTCCTCCCCCTGGCGTTCAAGCGGCCGGGTCGGCTCGAGCGCGTCGGCCCCGGGCGCGCCGTCGCGTGGGTGGGAGTGATCTCCTACGCGGTGCTCATCGCCAACGAGCCGCTGCGCGCCGTGACGCTCCGGCTGCGCTTCCAGCAGAGCAGCGTCGAGGGCGTCTGGGTCTGGCTGCTGTACCTGCCGCTGACCTTCGCGATCGCCTGGCCCGTGGCCCGGCTGCTGGGCCTGGTGGAGCGCTCAGCTGCGCCGGAGGCGCAGCTCGGGTCGGTGCGTGCGCCACACCATCACGGCGGCGATGACGACGACGGCCACGTTGCACGCCAGGTCGGCGCGCGCCGTGTCGAGGGGATCGCCGTTGGCCGCGGAGAGGAGCACGGCGTTGACGACGACCGTGACGGCGAGCACGATCACCACCCGGCGGCGCCCGAACCCGAGTAGGTAGTGGGTGAGGAGCACGGCGACCGCGAGCGCGGTCATGCCGATCGCGAGGGTGAAGAAGGCGTTGGAGGCCCCCACCAGCTTGGGCCCGAAGACCACGCGCAACAGCGTCTCCGGCGCGACGAGCGCGACCAGGCACAACCCGCCCGCCGGCACCGCAAGCAGCCCGAGGGCCACACCGAGCTGACGCAGCGCGTGCTCGCCCCTGTAGGAGCGCGTGGCGGCCTCGGGGAGCAGATAGCCGCACAGCACCAGGGCCGCGAAGATGAGCGCCTTGCAGGACACCGAGATGGCGCCGTACTCCCCGCGGTTCGCCGGTGCCTCGCGGCCGACGATGACGGCGTCGAGGTTCTGCAGCAGCGCCAGCAGCGCCAGCGCGGCGAGCGCGGACAGCACGTCGACCGCCAGCTGGCGGCGACCCACGATCGGCATGACGGGGGCGACCGGCGCCGCCGCGACGACGATCTCTTCCTCCTCCACTGATGCGGGCGCGAACGCCGCCGGACGCCGCTGCCGCTCCGCCAGCGCCCGGCGGGCGACCAGGTCGCCGATCACGAGCGCGCCCAGCAGCCCTACCGACGCGGCCTCCACCCCGACGCCGACCGCGACGAGCCCGAGGGTGAGCACGGTGCGGGCGACGGCCTCCGACACGACGCTGGCGGCGAGTGAGCGGTAGGCCAGCCGCGCCTGGAGCAGGCCACGGTCGACCGAGAGCATCGCCCAGCCCGCCCCGGCGACGAGCACCTCGCTGACGCCCGACGGGCCGGGCAGGTTCAACAGGTCGGCCAGCCACCAGCGCGACACGACGGCCAGGACCACGAACCCCGCGAACGCGACATAGCCCGCGCGGCGCACCCGCCTGACCCACGGATCGACGAGGTGACCGCGGCCGACGCTCTCCCAAGCCGTGACCCGACGCACCACCGCGACGAGCAGCGCCGAACCGGGGATGGCGAGCACGAGGAACATGCCGACGAGGTTGACGACGACCCCGTAGTCGCGCTCGCCGAGGGGCCTGGCGATCAGGACCGTGGCGAGCAGGCTCGAGACGTTGGCCACCAGGCCGGCGATGGCGAGGATGCCTGCGTTGCGGATCTCCGAGCGCGCCCCGGGGGCGGGGGTCATGCTCCGAGTCTGACCAGCCGCCGTCACCCGCGCCGGGATCGCCGGCGCATGGCGTCCGCGGCCAGCACCTCGAGCGTGCCGTGCGCGGTCGCCGCCCATGTGAAGCGGGCCGCGTGCGCGAGCGCGCCCTTGCTGAGCCGCTGGCGGAAGACGTCGTCGCCGATCAGCGCGTCGATGTGCTCGACCAGCTGGCGGGGGTCGTCGGCGAGCAGGCCGGTGTGCTCGTCGTCGACCGCGTCCAGGTGACCGGCGATGCGCGTGACGGCCGCGGGCGTGCCGCACGCCGCCGCCTCGGTGATCGTCATGCCCCACCCCTCGCGTGCCGACGCGCTCACGAGCAACCACGCCCGGCGGTAAAGGTCGATCAGCGCGTCGTCGTCGACGTGGCCGGCGAAGCGCACCCACGACTTGGCGTCCATCGACGCGACGAGCTCGTCGAGCGCGGGCTTCTCGTAGCCCTCCCCGACGATCACCAGCTCGAGCGCCGGGTGGCGGTCGCGCACCTCGCCGACCGCCTTGATCAAGAGGTCGTAGCGCTTCACAGGGACCAGGCGGCCCACCGCGACCACCAACGGAGTAGCCGAGCGCTCTCCGCCCGGGGAGAATCGCGGGTCGATGCCCGGAGGCACCACCGACACCAGGTCGGGGCGGAAGCCCTCGTGGACGAGCTCGTCGCGCGACGAGTACGACAGGGTGACGATCCGGGTCCGCCGGTAGAGCGGCGGGGCGACGCGATACTCGAGGATCTCGCCCATGCGCGCCAGGTTGGGCGGCAGCGTCATCTTCCACATCTCGCCGTGCAGATGGTGGAGGAAGACGATGCGCGGGCCGATCGCCCACAGGGGCGAGAGGAACGGCATGCCGTTCCAGATCTCCACCAGGCCGTCCCGGGGGCCGTACTTGTTGCGCAGCTCGCTCACGGCCGCCCGGGGGAACACCATGTAGCGCCCGGCCTTGCGGATGACGTGGTAGCCGTCGCGCGTGCCGACCGGTGGGTGGCCCTGCGCGTAGGACGACCGCATCGTGACCTCGATGCCCGCCTCCGCCCAGAGCTTGGCGACGGTCGACGCATGCACCTCCGACCCTCCCGCCTCGGGGTCGTAGAGATCGCGCCACGCCAGCATGTGGACCCGACGGAGCCCGGCCCGCGCGGCCATCTCGGCGAGGGCGGCGCGTGACGCGTCGGCGGACGCCGGGGCGGTGTCGGGCCCCACACCGCTGAACGTCAGATCGGCCGTATCACCCGACTGCGTGCCCTCCAACTGCGTCTCACCCGACTGGGCGCTGTCCGACTGCGTGTGGTCCGGCTCCATGTCACCCGACTTCGTGTCCCCCGACGCCGCGCATCGTCTGACCGCGTGTCCGCCCTGCTGGTCAGGCCAGTGTAGGAGTGCGACCCCGAGGCGGCCAGCGTGCCCGTCGCTCCGCTGCGGTGCTCCTCACTTGCGCACCCAGAGCTGGTACAGCCCTCCGTAGGTGCGGTGCAACTTGAACAGGCGGTGCAAGACCTGGTTGGGCCGGTCCGAGCCCACCTTGCGTGAGTCGTTGGGCTCGTCCCACCGGTCCCACACCGAGCTGAGGACGATCACGTCGGACGACGCGACGTCGTCGGCCAGGCGCGAGCCCTCGCGGTTGGCGACGCCCGGGTCCATCTCGATGTAGTACGTCCCCGGTCGCAGCTCCGGGAAGAAGTAGTAGATGAACGCCTCGCTGTAGGGCGTCTTGCGCAGGTCGCTCGGGCCGACGAGCAGACGCTCGCCCGGCTTGGTCAACCGGGTGATGTCTGGGAACAGCTTTCGGAGCGCCGCCTGCACGTCGCGCCGTCCGTAGTAGAAGGTCCGGCCGTTGTAGTGCACCTGGAACGAGAGCCGGCGGGCCCCGAACGTCTGGTACGTGTAGTCGAGGTAGCTGCGTCCGAAGAAGTGCGGGATCAGCAGCACGAGGAGCACCACGATGGCGAGGCCGGCCGTCAGCTGACGGGCGCGCAGCCCGAGCCACCGGCGACGGCCGAGCAGCTCGTAGACCGCGACGGGGAGGAACCCCAGCGACACGCAACTCGCCCATGCGAAATGGGCGGAGTCGGTGCGCTGCACGCCCTGCGGGACCAGGCCGATGCAGAACACGCCGACGACGAGCAGCGCGCGGGCTCGGAACGACGCGGGCTCCCGCCGCACCAGGTGCAGGCCCAGGAAGAGCAGCAGGGCGGCGACCGCGATCAGCAGGAAGAACCACACGGTGAGCTCGGTCGCGGTGGGCATGTCGGGCAGCGGCCAGCTCGACTGGAAGAGGTCGCCGCTGCGCTGGAGGAACCCGTCGAGGTGGTACGGGTTGGGCGGGATGGGGAGGCGACGACCCCCCCGCAGGTAGATCACGGGGTCGAGCACCATGCCTCGGAAGGCGGCGCCGAAGCCCGCCGTGGCGAAGTGGACGACGTACGGCGCCAGGCCCACCGCGGTGCCGACGAGCAGCGGCCGCCGCAGTCGCGCCTCGCGCGCGCCCCACACCGCCACGACGAGCGCGCCGGTCAGCGCCAGCACGAGGTCGGGTCGGTAGAGCAGCGCGATGCCCGCCAGCAGGCCGGACACGACCGCCCGCCGGCGCGCCTTCGCCGGGTCGTGCGGCAGCAGCCGGCGCGCCTCGAGCCCGAACCACAGCGCCCACACGCCGAGGCCCACGGCTCCCACCCACGCCAGCGCGACCAGGCCGAGGGGCGGGACGATGATGATCAGGGCGATGAACCCGGCGAAGGTCGCCAGCGTGCGTCCCCAGTGGCGCGCCAGCATGAACACACCGGATACCACGCCCATCATCTGCAGCAGCCCGACGGCGCGCTCTGTCGCCAGCGCGTCCCCGAAGACCTTGAAGAAGCCCGCGAGCACCCAGACGCTGCCGGGACCGTAGAGATGCAGGAAGTCGACGTTGGGAAGCTCGCCCCGCAGCACCCGCTGCGGGAACGTGAGCATGAAGCCCTCTTCCATGGGCGGCCCCTGCGAGCGCAGCAGGCCGCGCAGCGGGAGGAGGAACAGCGCGAGGAGGACGAGGAGCCCCACGATCGTCCCCCGGTGGCCGCGCATGGCGCGGGCGACGACGCCGAGGCGGCGGCGGGGCGGTGCCTTCGCGGGCGGGACGGTCGCCGGCGGACCGGCGTCGGCGATCGACCTCAACCGGCTCCAACCACGCGGCGTGGACCTCGCCGGCCCTTCAGGCGCAGCGCGGGACGCTCGACCACGGCGTAGCTCACGGCCGCGGCTGCGATCGTCAAGCCGAGCACGGTGCCGAGCATCGGCCAGAAGTCACCCGAGAAGGGGGCGATGCCGCGCCAATCGAGGAACTTCCCGATCCAGTTCTCGTGCCAGAGGTAGATGCCGTAGGACACCAGGCCCAGGGCCTGCACCACGCGATTCCGCAGCAGGCGCCGGATCGCCCCCTGGTCCTGCGGACCGAAGATGCCCGGGAGGAGGAAGAAGAACGCGGTGAGCCCGTAGAGCAGGTGCACGCCGACGTCCTGCGCGGTGGTGAAGCCGGACGCGCCGCGGTGGATGCCGAGGCGGGTGGACGAGGCCCAGAAGGCGATGGCGGCGAGCACCCAGCATGCAGCCGGCGCGTACGCGCGGTCGAGGCCGAGGGGGGCGGCGAGCCGTCGCCGCGAGATCCACACGCGGGCCACCGCCAGCCCCATCCCCATGGCGAACAGGTCGAGCCACGCCGGAAGCCACATCAGCAGCTGGCCGACGCGTGTTTCATCGCTGACCGACGTCTTGACGACGAGCCGGTACACCACGCTCATCGCGAACAGGATCGCCAGCGCGCCCAGCTCGATCCGGACGCGCCGCTCCGGCGCGGCGCGGGTCGTCGCCCGCCACAGCAGCCACCCCCACGCGGGGAGGAAGAGGTAGAACGCCACCTCCGTGGCGAGCGTCCACGCCTGCAGGAGCGGAGCGAAGATCGTGCCCAGGTTGTAGCTGTGCGCGAGCGAGTAGTAGAGCACGAAGCTCTTCACGTCCTTGATCCGGGTGCCACCCGGCCAGGTGTGGAACACGTACACCACGGCGGTCGTGGCCACCCAGTACGCGGGATAGATGCGCAGGAAGCGGCGCCGGAAGAACGCGAGCGTCGCGGGCGCGCGACCGCCGGCGATGTGCGCATCGACGAATGGCCGGTAGAGCAGGAACCCCGAGATGAGGAAGAAGACCGCGACGCCGACGTCGAGGCGGGCCAGGTAAGGACCGAGGTCGCGGTTGCGTTGCGTGGCGCCGGAGCTGCCCGCGACGTGGAGCAGCAGCACCGAGAGCGCGGCGGCCGCGCGGAACCCGTCGAAGCACGGGAAGCGGCCGGCGTCGGGCTTCGGCTCCGCGGCGCTCTCGAGCCCGCCGACCGCCACCTCGGTCATGTGGCCCGTGACCGCAAGGGGGCCCGAACGAGGGCCAGGAGCACCGTGATCCCCGTCGCCGCGAAGACGAGGAGCGCGGGCTCGGCGGCGATGCGGAAGCGCTCGTTCCCGTAGGTCAACGCCGTCGTCAACGACACCAGGACGAAGGTGCTCGCCAGCGGCCACACGCGTTGCCTGCGCCGGACGAGGACGGCCGTGCCTACTGCCGCGAAGGGCAGGAGTGCCCAGTACATCCGCATCCCGAAAGTCTGCCATCGGGCCTTTCGCCACTCCGTGAACGTCTCGAACCTCACCTGGAAGTGCGTGTCGTACAAGCCGAAGGTACGCAACCAGCGCACGGCCATGACGCCCGGCACCTCGCCCGCGTGGTGACGGGCGTAGCGCAGGCCCTCGGCGCGGTGCGCGTCGGCTGAGACGGCCTCGTTGCCGGCGGCCAGCTCGGACTGGAGGAAGCCGTCGAAGCAATCCGGCGAGTACTGCCACAGGCCCTTGAACGGGCCCGAATACATCGGCGGGCAGTTGGCCCCGTCGAGGGCCGACCCCAGGTTGGTGGAGACGGGCACCACCTCGTCGAAGCGCGCGTAGTTGCGGTACGTCCACGGCAGCACGACCACCAGGGTGGCACCCACGGCGATGGCGCCGAGGGCGATCCGCCGGCGTCGGCCGACCTCACGTACCAGGACGGCAAGCGGAACGACGAGCAGGACAACGAGGAAGATGGCCTCGGCCCGCGTCAGGACGGCGGCGCCCACGGCAAGACCCAGAGCGCCGAAGCGGGCGTTCGACGGCTTGTCGATGGCACGGTACGCGAGGAGCAGCACTGCGGAGACGAGGAAGGCGTAGAGCGTCTCGGGCATGAGCACGGCATCGCTCTGGAAGAGCATGGGGTACACCGCGGCCAACCCCGCCGCGACCAGGCCCACTCCTGCGTTCGCGACCCGGCGCCCGAGCAGACCGATCAGCACGACGGTGGCCGTGCCGACGAAGCACATGGCGATGCGCTGCGCAGCCACGGTGTCGCCTCCGGCGCGCGACACGACGCTCAGCACCGCGGGGAAGAGCGGTGGATACTCGGCCGTCGGACGAACCGCGGGTGGCTTCGCGAGCAGCAGGTCGTAGGGGCGGATGTAGCCGCGCCCATCCGCCAGATTGTTCGCCAGCAGGTGGTACGCCCCTGCATCGCTCGGAGGCAGTGTACGGACGTCGGGCGCGGCGTAGAGGGTGTACGCGATCCGCACGGCCAAGGCGGCCATCGCGATGAGCACGAGGCCACTCCCGAAGGTGCGAAAGCGCTGGGGCATCCCGCAATCCTCTCGCGGCGTGCGCCGAGCCGGCGATCATGACGGAGCGGGGATCCCCTACGCTCTCGCGCCACATGCATGCGACATCACGGCCCCGGCTGCGCGACCGCGTGGCCCTGGCGTACAGCCGCGGCGCCGACGTGACTGCGCTCACCCGCCGCCAGCGGCGCTGGCTGGTGGCGATCCTGCTCGTCGCCTTCGGGCTTCGCCTGTCGTGGGTCATCTACGCGGCCCGTCCCGCCCGCGGCTTCCACGATCCGCTCTTCTACTCGGTCTACGGCCGTTCCATCGGCGATGGCGACGGCTACCGACTGGTGAACGGCCCGCAGCAGGGCCAGCCCACCGCCTACTACCCCGTCGGCTACTCCGCGGCCCTCGGGTTCATCTTCACGATCATGAAGCTGTTCCCCTTCGGCGAGAACGAGCCGGTGGCCATCGCCGCCTTCAACCTCCTCTTGGGGATGGGGACGGTGCTCCTCGTGTTCGAGGCGGGGCGGCGGCTCTTCGACAACCGCATCGGGATCGTCGCGGCGGGCCTGATCGCGGTCTATCCCAACCTGATCTTCCACACTGCCGTGGCCCTCACCGAGACACTCTTCAACTTCATCATGATGGGTGCCCTGGTCGTCATGGTGTGGCGGCCATGGACCGGGCGGCTCGGACGCTGGCAGCTGGTGCTCTTCGGCGCGCTGCTCGGCGCGTCGGCGCTCGTCCGTCCCATCTCGTTCCTCGTCCTGCCCGGGTTGCTGGTCGTCTGGCTGCTCGCGGGTCTCGGGTGGCGTCGCGCGGTGGAGTACCTCGCGGTGATCGGGATCACGGCTGCGGTGGTGATCGCACCCTGGACCATCCGCAACATCATCGTGATGAAGTCACCGGTGCTGATCTCCACCAACCTGGGCGACAACCTCTGCATCGGGCGTCACCCCGGCGCGACGGGTGCCTTCGACGTCAACATCAACCCCAACGACATCTCCAGGAAGGACTACTGCTTCCACGACCTCGGCGACACGACGCGGCCGGCCTACGAGATCCGGCGCAACAGCCTCACGATGAGGCGCGCCCTCGAGTACATGCGCAAGCACCCGCTCGACGAGTTCCGCCTCGGGTTCTGGAAGGCCTACTACACGGTGCAGAACGACTACGACGGGCTCGACGCGTCCGAGTCGTACGGCACGAGCAAGTTCATCCGGCCGCGCATCCGGGCGGTGTTCGAGACCGCGGCGAACTTCTGGTTCTGGTCCACATCGGCGCTCGGGCTGCTGGGCCTCCGCTTCTTCACGTCGCGCCGGCACCCGCGTCGCCAGTTCTTCCTCTTGGCCATGGTGGGGCTCATCCTCCCGATATTCATCTTCTTCGGCGACGTGCGCTTCCATCTGCCGGTGGTGCCGCTGCTGTTGGTCGCGGCCGCCGCCACGATCGTCACCATCTGCACGAACGTGGGCGAGCCGGACGACGACGACGGCGCCGGCGACCGCGACGAGGCGACGCCGGCGGCCGTGCCCGCGCCTTCCGGCTGATGGCGGGTCGGCCCCCATCACGGGCGGCGTCCGCGGTCAAGCTCGCCCAACGTGCGGCCCGCAAGCTGGGCGTCTCCGTCATGCGCGAATCGGAGAGCAACTACCTGACCCCCCACCTGCGGCGGCTCTTCGCGGTGCTCGCTATCGACTGCGTTCTCGATGTCGGCGCGAACACCGGTCAGTTCGTCGAACGGCTCCGACGCGACGTCGGTTACGTCGGCCACGTCGCCTCGTTCGAGCCCGCCTCCGCCGCGTATGCGCAGCTCGCCCGGCGCTACGCGGCGGACGCGCGATGGCGCGGCTTCCAATGCGCGCTGGGCCGCGCGCCCGGCACCGCCGAGCTCAACCTGTTCACGCCCGACAGCTCGCTGAACTCCCTGCTCGGTCCCAGCTCCTTCGGGATCGACCGCTTCGCCGCCCTGCGCCTCGAGCCCCGCAAGGAGCGCGTGGAGGTGCGCCGCCTCGACGACGTCTTCGATGCCGCGGTCCGGCCACTTTCCGACCCGGTCACGTTCCTCAAGCTCGACACCCAGGGCTCCGACCTCGACGTGCTGCACGGCGCAAGTGGCGTGCTCGAGCGCGTCGCGGCCCTCGTCACCGAGCTCCCGGTGGTGCCCATCTACGAGGGGATGCCCGCGCTCGTCGACGCCCTCGGGCGCCTGCAAGACCTGGGGTTCGAGATCACGGGCATGTTCCCGGTCACCCGCGATCGGGACGGCCTGGGCGCGGTCGAGTTCGACTGCGTGCTCAGAGCCCGCTCGACGCGCGAGCGAGGGTAGGGTCATCGACCGGCCCCACCCTCAGACGCTCCCCGTCGACGTCATCATCCCGACGCGGAACCGTGCCGGGCTGACCGGCGACGCGTTGGCGTCGGTGCGGGCCCAGACGTACGGCGACTGGCACGCTTACCTCGTCGACGACGCGAGCGACGACGGCAGCGTGGAGGCGCTGCGGACGCTCGCCGCGGGCGACCCGCGCGTCACCCTCGTCGAGCGATCCGAGCGCGCGGGCCCACAGGCGGCTCGCCAGACCGGCCTCGACGCCGCGCGCGGCCCGCTCGTCGCCATCCTCGACAGCGACGACCTGTGGGAGCCGGCGAAGCTCGAGCGCGAGGTGGCGGTGTTCACGGAGGCGGCGTCGGCGGGCCGCCCCCTCGATGCGGTGCTGGCCGCGTACCGCTGGGTGGACGAGCGCGGGGCGACGCGCGTCGTCACGCCGCCCGCGCAGGCGCCGAGCCGCATCTGGGTCACGAACAACCTCTCGACCTTGCTCGTGAGCCGAGCGACGCTCGACGAGGTGGGCGGGTTCCTGCCGCGTGGCCAGCGGCCGGTGTCGACCTGCGAGCACACGGAGCTGTGCCTGCGAATGGGGACGCGTTGGCGCCTGCGCGTGGTGCCGGAGCCCCTCGTCATCTGCCGCGAGCACACAGGTACGCGCGCCAGCGACGTCTTCGGCAACCGGCTCGCGGCGGAGGAGCTCGCGTTCGTGCTCGACCGGCACCGAGCGACCCTGCGCCCCTTCCCCGACGTGGCGACGGGTCTGCAGGCTCAGCTGGCCGCACGCTGGCTGGAGGCCGGTGAGCGCGCGAAGGGCCTGAGCTCCCTCGCGCGCGCCGTCACGGGTGCGGGCCCCCGCTCCGGGCTTCGCGTGCTCAGGCGATACGGCCCGTTCACGGCGCGTGCGCTCCTCACCCGCAGGTGACGCCGGCGACGAGACGTCCCCGGTCAGCTGGTGCGCTCGAACACCCGCAGGTGTGCGGACGCGCCGACGGGATAGGTGCCCTCGCGCGGCACCACGACCTGCTGCACGAGCCTGGGATCGCGGGCGACCGTCTGGATGAGCACCCGGCCGTCTCGGTTCACGAGCTTGAAGTAGCGCGTCAGATCCGTCTCTCGGATGAAGTTCGGTGTAGCCACCACGACGTGGCCACCGACGGGCACCGCGTTGACGAGCTCGGCCACGTTGCGACGGACGTCGGCGTGCTCGAGCCGGGTGACGACGTCGCGCCAGTCGATGACGCCGGGATCACTCCTCGGGCCCATGCTCGTCGCGTACCTCATGCCGGGCGGCAGGTAGTGATACAGCGTCGTGAGCTGCCCCGGCTCCATGCTCATGACGAGATCACCGGGCCGCAGCCGTGGCGCGATCGAGCGGGCCGCTCCCTTCAGGTTCGACAGCCCGGCCATCCCGTACTTGGGCTCGGAGAAGAGTCCGTCAGGCCGTGCGCTGATGAAGGCAAGGGCGATGAGCACGACGAGTCCCCACCGTCCGGCTCGCGACAGCGCGACCCCCGCCACCAGGACGATCGACCCGATGACCGCGACGAAGTACCGGGGCGACCACCCCGGGTTGAGGTGCGCGCCGATCCAGGCCGTGACGAGGAAGGTGGCCATGATCAGCGCGGCGATGCCGTACGCCACGCTCGGGCGGGAACGACGCCGCCGCACCATCTCGGCCACGCCGAGCCCGCCGACGGGTGCCAGGATCAGGAAGGACGTCCACCCTCCCAGGAGCAGCACGGGGCGGACGAACAGCTCCTTCGCCGTCGGGAGCGACGCCCACGGCGCGCCCGTGTGCGCTCGCTGGTACAGCAGGTTGGGAACCCACGGCAGGAAGCCCGCGCCTGCGGCGCCGAACGCGAGCAGCGCGTCGAACAGGACCCGACGGCGGTCGGGAGCTCGGACGAGACACGGGACGAGTGCGACCGCCGTGGCGGCGACGAAGAACACCGCCCACGTATGGGTGTAGAGCATGGCGCAGAGCGCCACCGAGAACAGCGGCAGGTAGCCGCGGCGCCGGAAGACGAAGGCGTGCAGGAAGGCGCCCGTCGCCAGAATCGAGAGCAGCGCCAACAAGGAGTACATCCGGGTCTCGTTCGAGTACCTGATGATCAACCCGTTGGTGGACGCGAGTACCGCGCAGTACCAGCCGGCCCGGCGCCCGAAGAGGCTCGAGCCCATCCAGAAGGCGGCGGGAACGCACGCGAGCGCGAAGATCATCGCGAGGGAACCGGTGGCCTGCTCACCCGTGCCGAAGACGCGCATCCAGAAGTGCAGCAGGACGTAGAACAGCGGGGGCGTGCCGTCCTGACGGAGCACCGTGGGTATCTGGGTCACCGGGTGTGACGAGATCCCGACCGTCATCGACTCGTCCACCCAGTACCACGCGCCGAGCAGCTGGCCGCCGAGGAAGCCGAGCAACGCCATCAGCGCGGAGAGCCCGAGGATCGTCGTCCACGGCCGACCGAGGGTGCGTCGGCGCGCGGGGACGAGCCCAGGCGTCTCGACCCGCTGCTGCTCGGCTGTTTGCACGGAACCCCTCACGTCGGTCGGCGCCCCGCGAGAACGCCCGGCTGCCCTCTCTGATGGTACCGAGGGAACGGAGCGCCTTCACCCCCGCCCGTCGAACGGTTCATGGGCGGCTCGGCGGCAGCACGCGGAGGAGGTGCTTCACGGTTGCCGGGGCGGGCCGGCGGCGCAGGGCGCGCGCGTAGGCGCGCCGCGCCTGGCGCCGGTCGCCGGCCGCCTCGGCCAGGAGGCCAACCCGCTTCCACCGCAGCGCGGCGGCGCGCGGGTGGTGATCGAAGTAGTCGGCCTCCCGCTCGAGGTACCGGAGGTTGTCCGCGACGCGGCTGGCCGCGTCGGTGCGGTGCCGGGCGCCCGGGTGCCGGCGGAACAGGTAGCCGACGCGGGGCACGGTCGTGAACCGGTGGGCCTTCGCGGTGCGTAGCCACCAGTCGACGTCCTCCATGTTGTCGAGTCGCTCGTCGAATGCGAGCGCGAGCTCACGGGGCAGCGTGACCGCGCCGAGCGACGGTGTGAGGCCGTCGAGGATGGTGTCGGAGACGTCACCCTCGAGCCGGCGTCCGCGCTCCGTGCCGAGCTCGTCCAGGAATTGGACCCAGCACACGGCCACCGGCGCCCGCGCCACGCCCTGGAGGCCCAGCGCCAGCCGGTCGGGGGTGTAGAGGTCGTCGTCGTCGAGGAAGGTGAGGAACGCGCCGCGCGCCTCGAGCAGCCCCGTGTTGCGCGCCGCTGCCGGGCCGCCGTTCCGCGAGCGGCGCACGAGCCGTATGCGCGGGTCCACTGACTCGGGCAGCGAGACCGGCTCTGGGCTGCCGTCGTCCACCACGACGCACTCCCAGTCCTCCACCGTCTGGGCCACCACCGACGCGAGCGCCTCGGTCAGGAAGCCGGCGCGGTCGTAGGTGGGCACGACGATGCTCACGAGTGGCGTGTCGCGCTCCGGGCTCACCGGGCGAGGCGGTCGGCGCGCAGCACCCGCGTAGAGTAAGCCCCCATCGCAGCAACCGCGGTAGCCGAGCCCTCTTCCCGGATCGCGCGCGCGCGAGCGCGACCCCGACCGCTCGACCTCTGGGTCCTCGCCGCGCTAGTGACGGCAGCCGGCCTCGTGCGATGGAAGGGCGTGCGCGTGTGGTTGTGGATCGACGAGGGGTTGTCGGTCGGCGTGGCGTCCAAGCCGCTCGGCAAGCTGCACCAGGTGCTGCTCGGCGACGGCGCGCCTCCCCTCTACTACCTGCTGCTCAAGGGATGGATGGCGGCCTTCGGGCGGAGCGAGGTGGCACTGCACACCCTCTCGCTCGTGTTCGGGCTGGCCATGATCCCGACTGCGCTGTGGGCCGGGTGGAGCCTCTTCGGGCGGAAGGCGGGCTGGATCTGCGCGGTGTTGACCGCGGCGAACCCCCTGCTGAGCGCGTTCAGCTTCGAGGCCCGTTCGTACACGCTGGTGGCGCTGCTGGCCCTGCTGATGGTGGCGACGTTCCTCCATGCGTTCGCGTTCGGCCGTCGGCGCATGCTCCCTGCGTTCGTCGCCAGCACGACCCTGCTGCTGTACACGCACAACTGGGGCCTGTACCTCGTTGCGGGAGCGGCGCTGGCCCTCGTGCCGATCGCGTTGCTGCGAGTCGATCGTCGTCGGCTCGTGGTCGATGCCGCGCTGGCGTTCGGTGCGGTCGGCGCCCTCTTCCTTCCCTGGTTGCCGACCCTTCTCGACCAGACGCGCCACACGGGTGCGCCCTGGTCGCCCGTGCCCGGTGTCAACGACCTCATCGACGCGGCGGGTGCGGTCATGGGCACGGTGACCGCGGCGGGCGTCGTCGGGCTGGTCGCGTTGTTCGGCTTCATTCGATCGCCGCGGCTCCGTTGGCGCCAGACCGCCGCGGTCGTCGCCGGCGCGGTGCTCGTCGTGGCGCCCTTGCTGCTGGGATGGCTCGTCTCGCAGTTCGAGCCGAACTGGGCGACGCGCTACCTGGTGGCCGTGACCGGCGCGGCCCTCCTCGTCGCCGCCGTCGGGCTGGCCCGTGCAGGGTGGGCGGGTATCGCGATGACCGCGATCATCGTCATCGCGTGGGTGGGCCCGGTCAGCGCGTTCCAGCACGGACCGCGTCCCCGGCTCGACATCCGAGCCAACGTGAAGGAGATCGCGGCGCGGCTGAGGCCCCAGCTGCGTGCAGGCGACCTCGTGGTCTCCGCGCATCCCGAGCAGGTGCCGGTGGTGCACTACTACCTCCGCGGTCACTTCCGGTTCGCCACGCCGATGGGCCCGGTGCCCGACGACGACGTGTTCGACTGGCGAGATGTCGTCGAACGACTCCGGCGCAGCACACCGGCGCACGACCTGGTGCCCCTCGTCGACCGCCTCCCGGTCGGCGCGCGGGTCGCCCTGCTCCAACCGGTGGAGACGATCGCCACGCACAATCCCGAGTACGTCGAGCTGTTCCAGGCGCGGTCGCAGCAGTGGGAGCGGGCCCTGCGCCGCGACCCGCGGCTGCGCGTGGTGGGCCACGCCAGGTCGCGCGACCGCGCCAAGCGCATCCGTGACCCGTCGCTGTCCGCGCTCGTGTTCGAGAAGGTCAACGCGTGACGGGCCGCGGCCACGGCGTCAACCCAGCCAGGCCTCGAACATGAGGACCGCCCAGAGGCGGTAGTCCCAGTTGCGTCGGCCGCTGAGGTGCTCGTCCCAGGCGGCGCGCACCGGCGCCGGCTCGATGAAGCCCTCGCGGCGCAGCCGTCGCTCGTCGAGCAGGCCTTCGGCCCACTCGCGCAGCGGCCCGCGCAGCCACTCGCCGAGCGGCGGGTCGAACCCCATCTTCGGGCGGCTGACGAGGGCCCGGGGGACGTAGCGGTCGAGCACCCGGCGCAGCACCCACTTGCCCTCGCGGCCCCGGATACGCATGTCGAGCGGGAGCCGCCACGCGAGCTCGACCACCCGGTGGTCGAGCAGCGGTACCCGCGCTTCGAGGCTCGCACCCATGCTCGCCCGGTCGACCTTGGTGAGCATGTCGTCGGGGAGAGAGACCGCGGTGTCGAGGAAGACCATCAGCTCGGTCGCGTCGAGACCGGGCGGCCAGTGCGCGGCATCGGTGAGGAGGGTGCGCGGCTCCTTGGCCCCGACGACGAGCCCCGCCGGCTCGGGCCACTGGCTGATGAACACGCGATAGCGCTCGAGGGCGCTCGTAGCGCCCAACAGACCGCCGAGCTTCTGCAGCTTGTCGCCCGCGTTGCGGACCGTCGCGCGCGCCGGCAGGCGCCCGGCGCCGCGATCCCACCACGACGGGGGCACGCGCAACAGCGCGCTGCCCACCGCCGACCGCACCGGGCGGGGCACCCGCTCGAGCGGGTGCCAGAGCCGGCGCCCCATCACGTGGCGGTTGTATCCCGCGAACACCTCGTCGCCTCCGTCGCCGGAGAGCGCCACCGTCACGTCGCGCCGGGCCACCTGCGACACCAGCAGGGTGGGCAGCTGCGAGGGATCGGCGAAGGGCTCGTCGTAGAGCTCGGGCAGGCGCGGCACGAGCGCGAGCGCGTCGCTCGGCGTGAGCTCGACGCTCGTGTGGTCGGTGCCGAGGTGCCGGGCCACGGCGCGCGCCTCGCGCGACTCGTCGAAGCCGGCCGCGGGCATGGCGATCGTGAAAGTGCGCACGGGTCGGTCGCTCTGCGCCTGCATGAGGGCGACGACGGTCGACGAGTCGACACCGCCCGACAGGAATGCGCCGAGCGGCACGTCGGCCTGCATGCGGCTCGCCACCGCGTCGCGGAGCAGGCCGTCCACCTCCTCGCACGCGTCCTCGGCCGAGCCCTCGAACGGGTGCGAGACGGCCTCGTCGACCGCGTTGGCGAGCGACCAGTAGCGCCGGGGCGCGGGCAGCGTTGGGCCGAGATCGGGCCCCAGGGTGAGAACGGTGCCCGGCGGCAGCTTGTGCACGCCGCGGTAGATCGTGTGCGGCGATGGGACATAGGAGAGCCGCAGGTAGACGGCGAGCGCGTCGCGGTCGACGTCCGGAGCGAAGCCGGGGTGGGCGCGGAGCGCCTTGAGCTCGGAGCCGAAGACCACGCGCCGCCCGACCCGGCCGTAGTACAGCGGCTTCTCCCCGAGCCGGTCGCGCACGAGGTGCAACGAGCGCGCCTCGCGGTCCCAGAGCGCGAAGGCGAACATGCCGTTGCAACGGGCGAGCGCGCCGTCGAGGCCCCAGACGCACACGGCGGCCAGCAGCACCTCGGTGTCGGAGTGACTGCGGAACTCGTAACCGGCCCCCTCCAGGTCGGCTCGGAGGGCGCGGTGGTTGTAGACCTCACCGTTGTAGGCGACGGTGAAGCGGCCGCAGGCTGACACCATGGGCTGATGTCCGAGCGGCGACAGGTCGACGATGGCGAGGCGCCTCGACGCCAGCGCCACACCCGCGCCGGGGTCGGCCCACGCGCCTCGGTCGTCGGGCCCGCGCCGGTGCAGGGTGTCCGCCATGTCGAGCGCGACCGCCTCGAGGTCGGCGGCCGAGGTCCCGCGGGACACGTCGAGCAGGCCGGCGATGCCACACATTGCCGGGTGATCCTCCCATGAGCGGCCCGGAGGGCGCCCCCGGCCCCGGAGGCCGCCGCGGAGGAGCCGGCGGCCGGGTCCGGGTGCTCTGGCTCATCAAGGGCCTCGGCCCCGGGGGTGCCGAGCGGCTGCTTCTCTCCGCCGCCCGGGCCCACGACCACACGCGGTTCGCGATCTCGGTCGCCTACCTCCTCCCCTGGAAGGACGCGCTGACCGACGACCTGCGCGCCGCGGGCGTCACCGTGCACTGCCTCGACGTGCGCCGGCCCTGCGACGTCGGATGGCCCGCTCGCCTGCGCCGGCTCCTGATCACGCCCGGCTACGACATTCTCCACCTCCACTCGCCGATGGTCGCGGGAGTGGCTCGACTCGTCGTGCGCACGCTGCCGAAGGCGCAGCGACCGCGCGTCGTCACGACGGAGCACAACGAATGGTGGAGCTACGTCTTCCCGACGCGTGTCGTCAACGCCGTCACCTTCTCGCTCGACGACGCCCACCTCGCGGTCTCCGACGACGTCCGGCGATCCGTCCCGCGCCGGCTGCGCGCCGGGGTGCGAACGGTCGTGCACGGCACCGCGGTCGACGCCGCCCGGGCGGTCCGCGCCCAGCGGGAAGCGGTGCGCGGCGAGCTGGGCTTCGGGCCCGACGACGTGGTGGTGGGCACCATCGCCAACTTCCGCGCCCAGAAGGGCTACCCCGACCTGCTGGCCGCGGTCCGCATCGTGGCCGACCGCGTGCCGCAGCTGCGCGTCGTGGCGGTCGGCCAGGGGCCGCTCGAGGCCGAGATCCGGGCGCGTCACGCGGAGCTCGGCCTCGGAGACCGGTTCCGCTTCCTCGGCTACCGGGACGACGCGCTGCGCGTGCTCGCGGCCTGCGACATCTTCACCCTCGCGTCCCTCTACGAGGGCTATCCGGTGGCGCTGATGGAGGCGCTGGCGGTGGGGCTGCCCGTGGTGGCCGTGCGCCAGGGGGTCGAGGGCCTCGTCGTGCCGCCGTCACGACCCGACCTGCTGGCCGCCGCGCTCGAAGCGCTGGCGACCGACCCCGAGCTGCGCGGGCGCATGGCCGAGGCGGCCCTGCGGCGCGGCCTCCAGTACGACATCGTCGACGCCGTGCGCCACATCGAGGCGACCTACGACCGGCTCACCGGCTGACTCCCCGCGCACGGAACCACTCGACCGTGCGTGCCAGTCCCTCCTCGAACGACACCGACGGGCGGTGCCCGAGCTCGGCTGCGGCGGCGCCGATGTCCGCCTGCGTGTGACGCACGTCGCCGGCGCGGGGTGCGGCGAACGACGGCGGCACGCCGACGCCGATGATGCGCTCGAGGATGGCGAGGAGGTCGAGCAGCGAGTACGCCGCCCCGCCCGCCACGTTGTACGCGCGCCCCGCGCAGCGCCGTGCGGGCGCCTCTGCCGCGCGCAGGTTGGCGGCGACCGCGTCGGCGACGAACGTGAAGTCCCGGCTCTGCAGGCCGTCGCCGTGCACCTCCGGCGGCACGCCGCGCAAGAGCGCGTCGACGAACAGCGGGATCACCGCCGCGTAACGGCTGTCGGGGCGCTGCCTGGGCCCGTAGACGTTGAAGTACCGCAACGCGACCGTCTCCAGCCCGAACAGCTCCCAGAACACGCGGCAGTAGTGCTCTCCCGCGAGCTTCGAGACCGCGTACGGCGAGCGGGGCAGCAGCGGCGCCGTCTCGGGTGTCGGGAGCTGCTCGGCGCCGCCGTACACCGAGGACGACGACGCGTAGACGACGCGCCGGGCTCCGGCGTCGCGCGCCGCGACCAGGACGGTGAGGGTGCCCCCGACGTTGGCCCGGTCGGTCTCGAGGGGCTGCTCGACCGACCGCAGCACGGCTCGATGGGCAGCCAGGTGAAAGACGATCTCGCACCCCGCCACCGCCCGGGCGACAGCATCGGGGTCGGACACCTCGCCCTCGACGACCGTGGCGGCGCCGGCGATGTTCTCCGCGAAGCCCGTGGAGAGGTCGTCGAGCACGACGACGTCACCGCCGGCGTCGACGAGCGCGCCGACGAGGTTCGAGCCGATGAACCCGGCGCCGCCGGTTACCAGTGCCCGCATGAGTGACGGCGATACTGCGTCCCTCGGACGCGCCGGCGCCAGCCCGCGACTCGCCGCCCGGCACGATGAGCGATACTGCGCGCATGAAGCGCACGCCGTTCGAGGGCACGCCGTTGAAGGGAATCGCCGCGGTGACCGTGCTCATCGCTCTGGCGCTCGCCGCGTGCGGGAACGACTCCAAGGCCGCCGTGAAGCGCGGCACCATGCAGGCCGTGTACGCCGACATCAACCGCTTGCCGGAGGCGAGCTTCAAGGTCACCTACGACGCCCAGGGCGCGGGGCTGAAGCGCGTGACCTCGTACTGGAAGGGTGGCAAGGCCCGCGTCGACACGATGGCCACCACCGGCAACACCCGCCACTACGCGTCCGGCAGCGGCTCGCTCATCGCGTGCAGGCAGAACGGATCGGCGTTCCAGTGCGAGGAGGACACGCCCCCCCAGGGCTTCTCGTTCCGCCAGAACCTGGGCCCCGACTACCAGCGCCAGCTCGGCATCGCCCACGAAGCCGGCGGGCACCCGACCGCGCGCAAGATCCTGGGCCAGGTGGTCGACTGCTGGTCGTACAACGCGACCGAGGCGGTGGTCGAGTCGCAGACGTGCGTCAACGAGGTCGGCGCGGTCCTCTACTACTCGGGCGGCACGAAGGACGACCCGTACCAGGAGATCGCGGTCGCCTATACCACCGACGTGAGCGACGCCGACGTCAACGCGCCGCCGGCCCCGCCGAGGAAGCCCGACTTCATCCCGGTCCCCACCACCACGACGGCTCCGCCCGCGACCACCGCGCCCCGCTGAGGCGACATTGACACCGGCGCGCCCGGTCAACAATGATGACGCAGGCGTCACTGACCGCTTTCGGATTTGTGACGTCGGGAGGGGGTTTACGAGGGCGCGACATGCTCGCAGCATCCGCTATCCGGCTCTCACACGCGTCACCCCGCCGCCACTCCACCGCGTCGTCTCAGGAGGAAAACGCTTGAAACTCATGAAGTACCGTCGGCTGGTCGCGACCGTAGGCTTGGTCGGGGCCGGCGCCATGGCGCTGCTCACCGGGCCGGCTCTGGCCCACCAGCAGAACGGCAACCCCGACCCGACCAACCCGGCCGACCCGAACTCGACCCCCGGTCGCCACGACGTCACCATCTCCAAGGCCGTGAGCCTGATCCGGAGCAAGGCGGATGGGTGCAGCTTCAACACCGCGCCGTACGGTCCGGCCTGTGCCACGCCGAGCACCGTCAACGTCAGCGCACCGACGTTCGGCGGCACGCCCGGCCAGGGCGTCACCGTGCTGCTGTGCAACGGCAAGCGGGCGGCGGGCACCGACTCGGGTGGCGACAACGACCCGCTGGGCGGCTGCGACTTCGCCAACGGCAGGGGGCTGAGCTCGATTCCGGGGTTCCCGGCGTCGAGCGGTGTCTTCACCCTCGACGGCAGCGGCAACCTGCCCGGCACGGTCACGCTCACGCTCACGTCGTGCAACGGCGCCACGGGCTCAGGGGTCCCCGACCTGCTCACCGCGTTCGGCGGGCCGACGTGCAACAACTCCAACGCCACCACGACCTGCCCGCCCACCCAGGGCCAGATCTCCAACGGGTGGACGTGCGTGGTACCGGTGGCCGAGTTCGACCCCAATGCACTCACGCCCGGCACCCACATCGGCTTCCGCGTGGTGAACATGAAGTCGCCGATCCCGACGAAGCTGTGCAACAACGTGGCGTGCGGGGCGACGATCTCGGCGGGCACGGTGGTCAAGGTGACCGGCGTGCGGTTCCCGTGCAAGGTCGTCGTGCCCGACGATCCCGGTACCGCGGGCGCCCAGGGCACCTGCCTGACCGCCTGGACCACCAAGACCATCCTGCTGAAGCGGGTGTCGAACGGCGCATTGACGGGCGTCACCCCAAGCTCCCAGACGGCGGGTACGAACGGTGACTACACGGTCACCTTCACGGTGCCGGCGGGGCTCGTGAGCGGCGAGAACTACAAGATCGTTCCTCACGCCCCAACCTGCACGTTCAACCAGGGCAACGCCGGCTACGCATCCCCGAACAACTGGCTGGTGAAGTCCTGCGAGAGCGGCGCGTTCAACGCCGCGGGGGCCCTGTTCAAGGCCACCTGACCCAACCCGCATCACACTGCATGCAATCTGCACGAGAGCCCCCTCCCTCCGGAGGGGGCTCTCGTCGCGTCCGGGCCGACGGGAGCCGTCAACGGGGCGGACACGCAGCGTTGACACGGCCTTAGCGTTCACACAATGATGACGGCGGCGTCACCTAACCACGGAGGGAATACGTGAAGCTCACGAGACATCGTCGCCTCGCTGCAGGCATCGCGCTGGTGGGGGCTGCGGCCCTCGGCCTCGCGGGGCCGGTCGGCGCACACCAGTTCGACGGCAATCCCGCCGCCCCATCCGACCCCGTCAACGGGCGCCACGACATGAGCGTCAAGTCCAATGGCGTCGAGAAGGAAGTCAGCCTCGTGCGCAGCAAGGCTGACGGCTGCAGCTTCAACACCGCGCCGTACGGCCCGGCCTGTGCCACGCCGAGCATCGTCGACGTGAGCGCTCCCACCTTCGGCGGGACGCCCGGACAGGGCGTCACGATCCTGCTGTGCAACGGCAAGTTCGCCGCCGGCACCGACAGTGGCGGCATGGGCGACCCGACGTCGGGCTGCGACGCGGCCAACGGCCGCGGCCTCAGCTCGATCCCGGGCTTCCCCGCATCGAGCGGGATCTTCACGCTCGACGGCAGCGGCAACCTCACCGGTGGCAGCGGTGGCGTCCCGCCGTCCGGCAACATCCCGTTGACCCTGCTCTCGTGCAACGGCGCCACGGGCTCGCATGTCCCCGACCAGATCACTGCCCTCGGTGGGCCGACCTGCAACAACCTCAACGCCACCTCGACCTGCCCGCCCACCCAGGGCCAGATCAGCACCGGGTTCCCGTGCGTGGTGACGGTGGCCGAGTTCGACCCGAACGCGCTCACCCCGGGCGCCCACGTCAGCTTCCGGGTGTTCAACATGAAGTCGCCGATCCCGACGAAGCTGTGCAACAACACGACGTGCGGGGCGACCATCTCGGCGGGCACCGTGGTCAAGGTGACCGGCGTGCGGTTCCCGTGCAAGACGATCCAGCCCGACGACCCGGCCGTGTCCGGCAACCAGGGCTCGTGCTTCGCGGCCTGGACCACCAAGACGATCCTCCTGAAGCGGGTGTCGAACGGCGCGCTGACGGGCGTCACCCCAAGCTCCCAGACGGCGGGTGTGAACGGTGACTACACCGTCACCTTCACGGTTCCGGCGGGGCTCGTGAGCGGCGAGAACTACAAGATCGTTCCCCACGCGCCATCCTGCACGTTCAACCAGGGCTCGGCCGGCTACGGCGGCACGAGCAGCTGGCTCGTGAGGGCCTGCGAGAGCGGCTTGTTCAACGCCGCGGGGGCGCTGTTCAAGGCCACCTGACCTGAACCGCACAACGCTGGACGCACTCTGCACGAGGGCCCCCTCTTCGGAGGGGGCCCTCGTCACTCGTCCACCTGAGGAGGGAAGCTGTGAAGCCATCGTCGTTCCGCCGGGTCGCAGCCTGCGTCGCGATGATGGGCGCCGGCGCGCTGGGCCTGCCCGCGGGACCTGCCGGCGCCCACCAGTGGAACGGCAACCCCGCCGCCCCCGCCGACCCGGTCGACGGGCGGCACGACGTCTCCGTCAAGAGCGGCGGCGTGGAGAAGACGGTCAGCCTCGTCCGCAGCAAGGCGGACGGGTGCAGCTTCAACACCAGCCCCTACGGGCCGGCATGCGCGACACCGAGCATCGTCGACGTGAGCGCCCCTACGTTCGGCGGCACGCCCAACCAGAACGTCACCGTGCTGCTGTGCAACGCCAAGCGGGTGGCGCCCACCGGCCAGGGCGGCGACGGCGACCTGCAGGACGGCTGCGACTTCGCCAACGGCCGGGGCCTGGGCTCGGTCTCGACCTTCCCCACGTCGAGCGGCACGTTCACGCTCGACGGCAGCGGCAACCTGCCCGGCACCATCCCGCTGACCCTGACGTCTTGTAACGGCGCCACCGGCTCGTTGGTCCCCGACGTGCTGACCTCGTTCGGCCTGCCGACCTGCAACAACGGCAACGCCACCTCGACCTGCCCGCCCACCCAGGGCCAGATCCTCTCGGGGTGGACCTGCGTGGTGCCCGTGGCCGAGTTCGACCCCGTGCAGCTCACGCCCGGCGCGCACATCGGCTTCCGGGTCTTCAACATGAAGTCGCCCATCCCGGCCAAGCTGTGCAACGGCGGGGCGTGCGGGGCGACCGTCCCGGCCGGGGCGACGGTCCAGCTCACCGGTGTCCGCTTCCCCTGCAAGACGATCCAGCCGGACGACCCGGTCGCAGCGGGCAACCAGGCCGCGTGCCTCGTGGCCCACGGCAACAAGACGATCCTCGTGAAGCGGACGTCCACCGGAACGCTCGAGGGCGGCGCCATCACACCCACGTCGCAGACGGCCGGGCTCAACGGTGACTACACCATCACCTTCCCGATGCCCGACCTGCTGCACGACGGCGAGCTGTACAAAGTCGTTCCCCATGCGCAGGACTGCATCTTCAACCAGGGCGCCAGCACCACCGACCCGAACTTCCCGAACTCCTGCGAGAGCGGCAAGTTCAACGCCGCCGGCACCTCGGTCAAGCAGTAGGCGCCCTCCGCACCCTCAGCTGACGACCTGCTTGGCGCGCTCGATGACCGCGTCGATCATGCCGTACTCCTTCGCCTGCTCGGCGGTGAACCAACGGTCGCGGTCGGAGTCGGCCTCCACCTGCTCGACGGTCTGGCCGGTGTGCAGCGCGATGCGCTCGGCCATGATCCGCTTGGTGTAGACGATCTGCTCGGCGTGGATAGCGATGTCGCTGGCCACCCCCTGCATCTGAGCCGAGGGCTGGTGCATGAGGATGCGCGCGTGCGGCAGCGCGAAGCGTTTGCCCGGCGTGCCCGCGCACAGCAGGAACTGGCCCATCGACGCGCCGAGCCCCATGCAGATCGTGGCCACGTCACACCCGATGTACTGCATGGTGTCGTAGATCGCCATGCCTGCGGTGACCGAGCCGCCCGGTGAGTTGATGTAGAGGTAGACGTCGCGGTCGTCGTCCTCCGCGGCCAGGAGGAGGAGCTGGGCGCAGATGAGGTTGGCGATGGTGTCGTCGACCTGCGTGCCGAGGAACACGATGCGCTCCTTGAGCAGGCGGCCGTACACGTCGTTGGACCGGTCGGCGATCGTCGGCGTCTGCGCGAGGTGAGGCGTGAGTTCGCTGGGCATGCAGTCGAGGCTACCGCCGGCGGCAGGGCTCGGTGACCAGGTCGGTGCCGGGTGTCGTCTGACGTACCGCGATCGCGCGGCTTCGCGCCGCGACATCGGTGCCCCGGCATCCCGGTAGCCTCGGGCCGTGCCTGCCGCCGAGCTGCCAGCCGCGCTGCCGATCCGCGCCGGGGCGCTGGCCGACCTCGCCGCCGAACATCGCGCGCGATGGCTCGCCGCGGTACTGCCCCACGGCCCGTGCATGGTGGTCGCGGGCGGCGCCGCGCTCGCCTCGACCCTTGCCGCCGACAGCCGTCGTGCAGTCGTGCTCGTGGAGCACAACGCGGCGCGTGTCGAGGTCGCTTCCCGAGTCGTGGCGCCGGGCGTTCGCGTCCTCCACGGCTCGCCGCACGAGATCGACCTGGCCCGGGGGTCGTTCGCGAGTGCAGTCGTGGTCCTCTCGTCTGCGTACGGCGGTGTCACCGCCGTGGACACGGCCGACGATCTCGTCGCCCGCGATGGCGCCATCGCCGTCGTCGCCGCGCCGCGGCTGGCTGCCGATGCCGGCGCCGCGCTCCGACGAACGGGACGGACCGTCACCGCGTTCGACCAGGTGGTGCGAGCGGTGTCGTGCATCGGAGTGAGTGAGGCACCGGTCGTGGCCGACGCCTGGGCGGCCACCTCGCCGGCGGCCACGGAAGGCGTCGTGCTGATCGCCGGCGCCGCGGGCGCCCCTTCGGCGCTGCTCGGTCCCGACACCGGTCCGACGACGCTGCGAGCGAGCATCGACGATCTGGTCAACGGAGTGACGGCGGCCCACACGCGCGCTCGCCGCGCCGAGCGCGACGCGGCGCGCGCCGGCGACGTCCGGCGCCTGCTGCTCGAGGCCGAGCAGGCGATCGACTCGGTGCCCGACCTCCACGCCGGTCTCGATGCCTGTCGCGCCGAGCTCGTTCGGTACGACGCCGAGCTCGCCGCCGCGAACGCGCGTGCTTCCGCGCACGCCATGCGCGTCGAGGAGCTCCTCGCGTCGACCAGCTGGAAGGTCACCGCGCCGATGCGCCGGCTGTCCGATCGAATCCACCGCCGGTGAGCGATCAGATCGCAGTGGGCCCCACGTGACGAGGGTCGCCCATTGGGGGACGTTCGAGGTCGCCAACCTCGGTGATCTCCTGTTCCCGCTCGTGCTCGAGCACCACCTGCGCGCCGCCAACGGCGAGGTCGAGGTGCAGTGGGTCGGTCCGCTCGGCGGGACCGCCCCGATGGGTCTCGAGCGCGCCGTCGCCCGAGCCCTGCCTTTCGAGCACGAGGGGTTCTGGCAACAGGCGTCGACGGTCGACGCCTTCGTCCTCGGCGGTGGCGACCTGGTGCACAACGCCGAGATCGTCATCGAGCGCGCGGGCGCGCCCGATCGCATCGCGTTCGCGCCGTTCGCCACCGACCTCGGCTTGCTGGCCGAGGTGCGACCGGTCGCCTGGAACGGGGTGGGTGTGCCCGTCGACGTTCCCGACGCGCTCGCCCCACTCCTCCGAGCCGCGACCGCGTCCGTCGATCTGTTGGCGGTGCGCGACGAAGCCAGCAGGTCACGCCTCGAAGCGGCCGGGGTGGAGCGGCCGGTCGACGTCGTGCCCGACACCGCCGTGCTCATCGACGACGTCGTTCCCCGGCAGGTGCGTGCGCAGGCCATCGAGCGGCTCCGCGCCGACCGACGCGTGCCGGGCCCCGGTGAGCCGCTCGTCGTGGCGCACCTCTCCTTCGCGACGCCGGCCGTGCTCGAGGCGACCGCCGCCGCCCTGGCTGCCGTCACACACACGCGACCGACGGCCAGGTTCGTGCTCGTCGCGCTGGGGGAGACGCACGGCGACGGCGCGACCCTGCGATCTCTGGCGGAACGGGTCGGGCCGTCGGCCTCCGTCGTCGCCAACCCCTCGGTCGAAGAGGCGGTCGCGGTCCTCGCCCACGGTGACGTGGTCGTGTCGACCAGCTACCACGCCGTGCTGCTCGCGACCGCACTCGGCGTCCCCGCCGCGCAGTTCCGCCATGCCGCCTACCGACCCGCCAAGCACGACGCGCTCGCCGGGGTGCTGGGGCGCGAGCGGTGGCTGCTCGAACGCCCGGCCGACATCGCAACCGCAGTCGACGCGCTGCTCGACGGCGCCGGCCCACCCGATGCGAAGCGAATCGCTTGCATGCGCCGCGGCGCCGAAGCACATCTCAGGCGGGTGGCCGCTGTGGTCGTCCTCGGCCGCCGCCCGGGGGTCGACCTCGCCGAGCGCACCGCCGCGCACCGCCACGTCGTCGCCCGGCTCGCAGCCCGCGCGGACGCCGAGTCGGCGCTCCGAGCCGACGTGGCCCTGCTGCGCGAGCACCATGACCGCGCGGTGGCGCGAGCGACCGATGTGGAGGCCGCCTACTTGCAGGCCCACGACCTGCTCGCAGCCGGCGACGGGAACACCTCCGGCGCGCGGCCGATCTGACGGAGCTCGCTCAGGCCGAGCCGTGGGTTCTGGCCAGGTGCCACATGGCCTGTCGTTCGACGTCGGTCATGTTGGTGTCCTTCACCTTCCAGTCGACGACGTCGGCCAGATGGCACCGCACGGTGTCGAGATCGAAGTCCCGCAGGAAGCTGTCGACGAGGATCGCTCGGCCCCGGCCGAGCACCGCGGCCTTCACCCGTCCGAACGGGATCCCGCCACACGCCATCAGCACCCAGGTCAACGCGACGTCGGTGGACCCGTCGCCGCGGGTGGCGTTGGGCCAGTCGATCACCACCGGCCCGTTCGCGGTGAGCATGACGTTGAGGGGGTGCAGATCGAGATGCAGGAGGCGGTCGCCCTCGCCAAAAGGAGCCGGACGGAGCCAGTCGGGGCCCGGAATTTCGTGCAGGCGACGGTGCAGGTCCGCGAGGACGGTCGCCTGGTGGCGGATCGTCCACGGACGTCGACTGATGGCCGCGACCATCGAGGGCCCGACGAGGCGCTCGATCACCAGCTCGGTCCCGTCGTCGCTGATCTCCTCGACCGCGGGCACCGGATACCCGTGGGCTCGTGCGTAGTCCATCGTCCGGGCCTCGGTGGCCATCGATCGCCCACGACGCGACCGTCGCAGCACCAGCCCGGGGCCGCACTCGAAGATGTCCGAGTCGCGTCCCGACGCGAGGAGCGGGCCCGGTTGTCTCACAGCACTGACCGTAGCGACGAGCCGACACCCGGTGCCCCTTAGCCGTTCCCTTGTCACGTGAATGGGCCCATGGACCCATGGAGACCGTGAACACGGACTGCGACACTTGTGCTGAACCGTTGCGTCGGATAGAGAGCAGGCGGCGCTCGTCGACGGAGACGGGACAGGGGGATCGATGCTTCGCGTGAGAAGGCAGCGCGCCCGTGTCGCGCGGTTGTCGGCGTGGCTATTCGTCTCCCTCTCGACCCTCTCGTCCGTCGCAGGGTGCGGCGGATCCGAGGCCACCGCTCGACTCGACTCCAAGGCGCCCGTGGTGCTGAGCGTCTCGCCACCCGACCCCTACACGGCCGTTCCCGTCGACGCCAACGTGGAGGCCACCTTCTCCAAGCCCATCGAACCCTCCGCGATCAACAACGACACGTTCACCCTGGTGCGCGCCGGCTCGCTGGCAACCGTGTCGGCCCTGGTGAGCTACGACCCGTCGACCCGGAAGGCGACGCTCGACCCGACGCGCGACCTCGACCCGACCGCCGTCTACAGCGCCAGGTTGACCACCGGCGTCACCGACACGTCCGGCAACCCGATGGCCGACGACCGGGAGTGGTTGATCACGACCGCCGGGGGGGCGCTTCCCGCCGGCGCGCTCATCAAGCGGGAAGCCGCAGCGACCGTCGTGAACACGACCCCGACGCGCGCGGTGACGGTCGCCAAGCCGGCGGGCACGGTCTCCGGCGACGTGCTGGTCGCGTGCCTGGCCCTGAACACCAGGCGGGTGGTGGCCGGCGGCGCTCCACCGGACTGGGCGCCGATCGCGTCGGAGACCTCCATCCCGAACCCGCACGTGTTCGGCTACTACAAGGTGACGGGCGACTCCGAACCCGCCGACTACACCTGGCTCCTCTCCTCGGCGGCGCAGAGCAGCGGCGGGATCGCGCGTTACTCGGGCGTGGACACCAACTCGCCCATCGAGGCCGTCGGCACGAGCGCCTCGAAGGTCATCGCCACTGCGGGGACGATCGCCGGGGTGACGACCACGACCCCCATGACCATGCTCGTCGGGTGCATCGGGGTCAACTCCTCCACTGCCGCGGTCGCGTTCACGTCCCCGCAGGGGATGGCGAACGTCTGGGACCTCGCCGGCAAGCGCCACGCGCTCGCCGAGGGCCTGCAGGCGTCGGCCGGACCGAGCGGAGACAAGACGTGGTCCTTCCGCGCCCGCCGGGAATGGGCGGGATGGCTCGCCGCGCTGCGTCCGGCCGGCTGACCGGCACCGGCCGGCAGAAGAGGACTGCGGCCGAATGGGTCATGCGCCTCATTGAGCGCCGCGCGCCCGCCCGTTACGTTGCCGTCAGCGCAGCGGAGATTGGTCGGGGAAGGGGGGTTACGCCGAGGGCGGAGGGCCCCCCTTCACCCTTTCCCGGGCCTGTCAGCCGATGGGCGACGTCACCTGCTCGGTGACACCCACCTCGGGTACGACGGCCGGGAGGATCCCCTCGTCGCGGAGCAGCGCCCCGATCGCTTCCGCGCCCTCGGGGGCCGCCATGTAGAAGCCCTGGGCCAGGTCGCAGCGCATCTTCCTCAAGACGTCTGCCTGAGCTCCCGTCTCGACGCCCTCGGCCACGGTTTGCAAGTGCAGCGAACGGGCGAGCGAGACGATCGGTCGCGCCAATGAGTGCTCGTCCTGCCCCGAGTCGATGGCCGCCACGAACGACCGGTCGATCTTCAGGATGTCGATGGGGAACCGCTGCAGGTAGCTGAGCGACGAGTACCCCGTGCCGAAGTCGTCCACCGCGAGCCGGACACCGAACGCCTTGAGAGCGCGCAGTCGCTGGATGGTCGCGTCGGTGTCGTGCATCATCACGCCCTCGGTGATCTCGAGGATCAAGCTCGAGGCGGGAAGTCCGGAGACGTCTAACGCGTTGCGCACCTCTTCGACCACGACGTCCGACGTGAGCTGGTGAGGAGACAGGTTCACGCTGACGCTGAGCGTCGCATGACGCGGGTGTTCAAGCTGCCAACGACGAACCTGCATGCACGCGGCTTCGAGCACCTGCCGGCCGAGCTGGTGGATGAGCCCGGTCTCCTCGGCCAGGCCGATGAACATCGAGGGAGGAAGGAGCCCACGCTCGGGGTGTTGCCAGCGGACGAGAGCCTCGACACCCGACATGCGCCGCGTCGCGAGCGCGACGATGGGCTGGTAGTGGACGACGAGCTCGCCGAAGTCGAGCGCCCTCCGCAGGTCTGCCTCCATCTCGAGGCGGCGCACGGCAATCGCATGCATCTCCGGCTCGAAGATCTCGTAGCGGCCCTTCCCCCGACTCTTTGCCGTGTACATGGCGAGATCGGCGTTGCGAAGCAGCTGGTCGCTGTCCGTGCCGGGAACACCAAAGGCGATTCCGACGCTCACGCCGATGAACATCTCCAGTCCCGCAATCGTCAACGGACGCTGGAGCGTCTCGAGCACTCGCTCGGCGAGCTCGGTCGCCTCTCCCTTGTCCGGGAGGTCCTCCAGCAGCACCGCGAACTCGTCGCCTCCCATTCGGGCCGCGGTGTCTTCGGGTCGGAGACAGTTGCCGAGACGATCCGCCATCGCGACGAGCAACTCGTCGCCCGCATTGTGACCGAGGCTGTCGTTCACGGTCTTGAAGTTGTCGAGGTCGAGGAAGAGGACGGCAAGGTGACTGTCGCTGCGGCCCGCCCGGACGAGCGCGTGCTCGACCCGGTCCCGGAACAGAGCCTGGTTGGCGAGCTGGGTGAGCGCGTCGTGGAACGCCTGGTGGGTGAGCTCGTTCTGGAGCCGCTTGTGCTCCGTGATGTCGCGGAAGCTCCAGACCCGGCCGACGACCTCGCCGTCGACGAACTGGGGCTTCGAGTGACGGTCGAACGTGCGTCCGTCCAGGAAGTCGATCACGTCATAGCTCTCGGCTTCCGGTCGGGCGTAGAGGTCGTGGACCTTGGTGAGGAACGCCTCGGGGTCGCACAGCTGCTCGACCACCCAGGCGAGAGCCTGGTCGTCGTCACCTGACTCGAGCACCGCGTCGGGCAGACGCCACATCTCGGCGAACTGACGGTTGAACCTCGAGATGCGCCCATGGCCATCGACGACGAGGATCCCGTCCGCGGTGGAGTCGAGCGCCGCGCCGAGCAGCGAGAGCGCCTCGCCCAGGTGCGCCTCGGCGCGCTTGCGATCAGTAATGTCCTGCGCGGTCCCCGACATGGCGATCGGGCGCCCATCCATCCACGACGTCACCGCGCCCCGGCCGTGCACCCACCGCACCGAGCCGTCGGACAGCGCGACGCGGAAGTCGCGGGCCAGCGGAGGCCCTCCTTCGAGCGCGCCGCGCACATCGTCGTCGATGGCGGCTTGATCATCCGGATGCACACCGGGGAAGGAGGCTCGCGTTGACGGCGTGAAGTCGACGTCGGCAACGCCGAAGAGCCGGTAGAGCTCATCGCTCCAGGTCACGCGCCCGGTCTCGACCTCCCACTCCCAACTCCCGATCCTGGCGACCCCCTGCGCTTCGGCGAGCTTCTCCTCGCGGTCCGAAGCCGCTTGCAGCAGTGACTCGTTCAGCTTCCAGGAGGCCACGCCCGCCGCGCTCAGCCCGAGGATGAAACCGCCATGGATCGCGGCCCACGCCCAGGGGTGGTCGATGGCGGACTGATGGTTGTAGACGGACGACGGTGCGAGCACTCCGCCCGCTCCGTGCTGGAACACCACGTACGCGATGGCGATGAGGAACGGCCACCAGTCCTGGTACAGGGTGATGACACCTACCATGACGAAGTAGTGGAAGTGCATCTCGATTACACCCCCGGAGAGGTGCACGAGCGTGGCCGAACACGTGAGGAGCCCGAGCGAGGTGATCACCGTGCTGAGCCGCCGGCGCGGCCGCAACGTGGTAGCCGTGAACGCGAAGATCGCGATCACACTCATCTCGACGGTGCTGTGCGCCACGGTCTGGTGGCGGATCAGCGAGAAGCCGAACAGGGCCGGGACGTGGAGCCACAGCAGCACCAGGATCCACCGATGGCGCTGAGCCCACACTTCGTCGGGCAGCGTGCTGCCCTTCGGCAGGTGACGCCAGAGCGTGCGGGTGAACGACGCGCGGCGGGACCTGGTTGCCTCGCCCGTCGAGCGGGGGCTCGGCCACGGAGAGGTCGGCCGCACATCTCGTGCGCCATGCCCGTCGCGACTCGCGCGCGAGGCCACGGCCCCGGGATCGGTCATCCCCCGTAGCATCGGCCCGTCGATCGGGCCCGTTGAGGGGATTCTGGGGTGACCGGCGTGCCGGTACAGGCGGCGAGCTGCCGCTCAGCCGTTGCTGGTGATGCGTGCGGGGTCGACGAGCACTGCGGTTCGACGTTCCTCGGCCATCACCCGGTCGTAGGTGTCCCAGTCGTCGTGGGTGCCGCCGGCCGCGGTGAAGATGTCGCGCAGGAGCGCGGCCAGCGCGTCGGGAGCCTCGTCGTCGTCGGGCCCGACGATGCGCACCGGCCCTTCGACGCTGACCCACTCCCAACCCGAGCGGAACACCACCGCCGCCCGGCCCGCCCGGCGCAGGTACGAGAGCTTGCGGGCGTCGCCCCGCGCGACGAACCCGACGCATGGTCGCCCGGTGCCGGGGTCGTCGAGCACGCCCGCGTTCACCAGCGAGGCGTGGACGGTTCCGTCGGGCCGCGTGGTGGCGACCACCGCGAGGCCTTGGTCCGCCGCGACCAGGCGGCGAACGAGATCGAGCTCGGCGGGCATCCGGACTGCTTACACCGATCGCGCCCGGCCCGCGCCCATCACGGTTGCGGTTGACAGACCCACGGCGTCGGCGCCATGATTTGAGCGAGTGCTCAAATCAATCGCTCAAGCAACTCGCGCAAGAGACCGAAGGAGACGGCCGTGGCCCGACCGGGAACTGCCAGCCGACTGTCGAGCGATCAAGCGACGAGCTCCGCGGCAACCCGGCAGGCGCTCGTCGAGGCAGCCATTGGAGCGCTTCGCGACGAAGGGTTCGCCGGCGCGAGTGCCCGTTCCATCGCGGCGCGGGCCGGCTGCAACCAGGGCCTCGTCTTCTACCACTTCGGATCCGTGGTCGGACTTCTCCTGGCCGCACTGGACGAGGTCAGCGAGCTGCGCCTGGCGCGCTACTCGACGGCGGTCGGGGGTGCGCGCGGACCGTCCGAGCTCGTGCGGGTGGCAGCCGACATCTTCAGAGAGGACCTCGACGCGGGTTACGTCACGGTCCTCGCCGAGCTGATCGCGGGCGCCTCGTCCACGCCGGGGCTCGGCGCGGAGCTGGCAAAGCGGTTGGCGCCGTGGACCGCGTTCGCGGAACAGGCAATCCGCGACGCACTCGTCGACTCGCCGCTCGGAACGCTGCTCTCCGGCCCGACCATCGCCCACGCGATCGTCGCCCTGTACCTCGGCCTCGACATGCTCACGCAGCTCGAGGCCGACCGCCGGCCCGCCGAGTCGCTCTTCGCCGAGGCACAGCGCCTCGCAGCCCTGTTCGAGGTGCTCAGCGCAACGGTGCCCGACCCGAAGGAGAAACCATGAGCACGCCATCGACCAGGCGCGACGAATGCGGTCATCACTCGCGGCGCGACACGGGGCTCGACGTGGTGACGGGGGCCTTCAGCTACTCCGGTCGCGCCATCGCACGACGGCTGCTCGATGGCGGCCGAGAGGTGCGAACGCTGACCGGTCACGCCGAGAGACGCGACACGCAGGCGATCGACGTCCGGCCGTTGGACTTCGACGACCTTCCGGGGCTGGTCGCGCATCTGCGCGGCGCGACCACGCTCTACAACACCTACTGGGTGCGCTTCGCCGCGGGCCGGACGGATCACGATCAGGCCGTGGAGTGCTCACAGACACTGTTCCACGCTGCCCGTCGCGCAGGCGTCCAGCGCATCGTGCACATCAGCATCACGCACCCGTCGATCGACTCGCCCTACCCGTACTTTCGCGGGAAGGCACGCGTGGAACGATCGCTCGCGGAGACGGGAGTTCCGTACGCGGTGCTTCGCCCCGCGATCCTCTTCGGCGAGCGCGGCGTCCTGATCAACAACATCGCCTGGCTGCTGCGCCACCTTCCCGTGTTTGCTGTCGGAGGCCGTGGCGACTACCGCGTCCGCGGGATCCATGTCGAGGATCTCGCCCGGCTCTGTGTCGAGGCGGCGCAGCATCGCGAGGACTCGGTGATCGACGCGGTGGGACCGGAGCGACCCACATTCCTCGAGCTGGTCGAGTGGATCAGGCGTGCCGTGCACAGCAGAGCCCGCATCGCGCACGTTCCCGGAGGACTGGTGCCGATTCTCTCTCGCGGCCTCGGTCTGGTGCTGCGGGACGTGCTGCTCACCCGGGACGAGTACCGGGCGATGGCCGACGGACTGGCCGACACCGAAGGACCCGCGACCGGCCGGATCGCCCTCTCGAGCTGGCTGGCCGAGAACGGGGAGTCCCTCGGCACCCGCTATCGCAACGAGCTCGACCTCCACTTCCGGTGACATGGGCCGGTCGACGCGTCGGGGCCGTGAACATCACGTCCCATGCGACATGAGCTCCTGGCGGGCGACGGCCGCCGCCAACAACGCCGAATGGTGCGACGTCGTGTGCCGGTCCCACGGTGCGAGGACCCGGTTCGACGCCGACGCGTGGACCAGTGAGGCGCGAGCCCCGACCTACTTCCCCGACGCCGTCACGCTGGTGGACGATCCGCCCGTGCCCGACCTGTTGTCTCGGATCGACGTGTCGGCGGGGTGTTCGATCAAGGACAGCTTCGGCTCCCTCGACCTGACTGGCGACGGGTTTCGGGTGCTCTTCGACGCGGCGTGGATCGTGCGGACGAGCCGAGCACGCCCGCCCGACGGGGCGGGCCCGAGATGGGACCTGGTGCGGACCCCCGGCGGCCTAACGACGTGGGAGCAGGCCTGGCGGGGCGACGACGGCCCGACCGGCGTCTTCCGAGCCGAGTTGCTCGACCACGACACCGTCGAGGTGTTGGCGGCGCGTGCGGGCGAACGGGTCGTGGCGGGTGCCGTCCTCAACCGCAGCGCGACGGTCGTCGGGATCTCGAACCTCTTCGCGGCACCGCGTGTCACCGCCGCAGCCTGGTCGGGCTGTCTCGCGCTCGCCAGCGCACTCCATCCGACGTCGACCTTCGTCGGCTACGAGTCGGGCGACGGATTGACCGCCGCCCGGCACCACGGGTTCGAGACGGTCGGTCCTCTACGCGTGTGGGTCCACGACGGTTGAGCCGCCGCAGCGGGGTGCACACCGCGCGCTCACGAAGACCGTCGCACTTCGGGAGCGATAGATGGGCGTCAGGTCGACGAGCTCGAGGAGTCGCTCTCGTGAGGGCGAGAAGCCGTTGTCCAGGTAGACCAGCTCGGCCCTGCCTCCACGTAGCTCGTGGTCCATGCGCGCGAGCTCCTGCGAGAACCCGGGCACGGGTCGGCGCGTGTAGGCGCTGACGTCCGTCGGGACGTCGACGACGTGGCGACCAGTCAGGAGGTAGAGCAGCGGGGCGTCATTCGAGTAGATCGTGATGGCTCGAGGTGTGTCCCGGATCCTCGCGAGCAGAGGCCATCGCCCTTCCTCCCTCGCCCTCACTGCCACCCCGTTCCGGCGGGCGTACCTCGCCCAGCGAACCGAGTTGGTCGCATGCGGCACGACGACGGCGATCACCACCACGATCGGCAACGCGGCGAGGGCCATCTTCGAGAGTCGCGCCCGTCGCACCGCGTCGCGCAGACCGGCCGTGAGGAGGACCGCCACCACCGGGAGAACCGGCAACAGGATGCGAGGAGCATCACCCGGGATGCTCGCGTCGACGAACGTGGCGGACGCGAGCACCCCCAGCACGTACACGACCGCGAAGACGCCCAAGGTCGACGTCACGTCGCGGCTGGCGTCCCGGTCCGCCGCCTGCCTCGATCGAAGCTGCACGAGCGCGAGCACTGTCAGTCCGACGGCCACGACGCCCGCAAGCGTCCTGGCGGAGCCGGGAGCGGACCAGAGCCATGAGCCGAAGGTGTCGATCAGCGCGCGCAGGTCTGCCGCCGCCGGGGGATGCACACCGAACGGCCGGTTCACCGGCCGGGCCGCCCGCAGGACGCTGTAGGCGAGGAAGCAGACGAGCGGTCCGAGACTCACTACGCCATAGATGACGACGGTGCGGACGCGGCACCGACGTCGACGCACGGCACCGACGAGGACGATGAGCCCGGTGAGGCCGTAGGCCGCGCCGACATACCTCGTGAGCGCGGCCAGACCGGCCAGCCCCGCGGCGACGAGCAGCAGCGTGAGCGACGCGCCGCTTCGCGGCCCGAGGAACCGAATGAGCACGACGAGCCCGAGCGTGCCGAGGCAGATCATCGCCGGTTCTGACATGACCATCGCGTCGACCGCGATCATTCGGGTCGACGAGACGACGAGCACTGCCGCCAGGGCCGCGGTGCCGAGCGCGCCGTCCGTGAGCGACCGGCTGAGACGGATGACGAGCAGCACGGTCACCACCGCGAAGAGCAAATTGAGCCAACGAGCGAACTCGAGCATCGGCAGCCCGATCAGCTTGTGTGCCGCGAGCAGCGCCGCATAGAACGGCGGGAACTGGGTGAGGAGCACGGGCTCCGGCGTGCCGAACGGAAGGGTGAGCCCGTGTCCGGCGAGAAGGTTGCGCGCCGCACCCACGTAGAGGGCACTGTCCTCCGAAACGCTCATCCCCCGTCCGGTCGCGACGACGTGCAGCAGGAGGACCCACCCGGCCGCGAGCGCGCAGAGCACGCGGAAGCTGGACGGGCGAGAGGCTTGGCGGATAGCGGTCCGCGCCGGTGCGACACCGGCCCCTCGCTCCTCGACCTGTTGCACGTCGTCTCCCGGTCACGTCGCCGCGTCGCCAACCGGCTAAGAGGCCCTGGAGGGGTCATCGGTCCGTCGCCGGGAGCGCTTGAGCGGGCGCGAGCCGGCACTACGGTGACCGGGTGCGCCGGCGGACCGCTCTCGTGCTCCTCCCGCTGGCGCTGATCTTCCTCGCGACCGGCTTGATCGAAGCTTGGCGCGATGCACCGACGGTCGACGAAGCCATCGACGTCGCCGCGGGCGTCACGAGCATCGTCCGCCACGATCTGCGACTCATGCCCGAGCACGGTGTGCTGACCCGCGTGTTGCCCGCGGTTCCCGCGTTGCTCGCTCATCCCGTGGTACCCGACGGCCCCGGCTACAAGTCCGGCGACTGGTTCGACAACACCGACGAGTTCGTGCGCGCCAACACGACAGCAGGCCGCCTCCGCCGCGTCGTGTTCCTGTCCCGTCTGGTCCCGCTGCTCGAGGGTCTCGCGATCGCGTTGATGCTCTACCTGCTCGGCCGGAGGTTGTTCGGCGAGCCGGCAGGGGTCTTGGCGGCCGGGTTGTGGCTCACCACACCGGTGTTCGTCGGCTTCGGTCACATTGTCAGCATCGACGTCGCGTTCACGCTCACGACGCTCGGGGTCAGCTTCGCGCTGCTGAGGTTTCTCGAGGCGCCATCGCAACTGCGGGCCCTCGTCGTGGGGCTCGTCGCCGGCGCCGGCTTGCTCGTGCGTCATCTCGGGCTCGTTCTGGTTGCGATCGCGGTCGTGGTCATCGCCGTCGAAGGCGTCCGGCGAGCTCGCCGCGCCGCCCTGCAGCAGGCGGCGATCGTCGCGTTCGTGTCGTGGGCCACGGTGTGGGTCGTCGTGCGGGTCGTCGCGTCCCCTCCCGGCGGCGCCGGCGGGTCACGGCTCGACAACATCATCCAGGCGGGTCGCGGCAACTCCTTCTCGAGCCGCCTGGTGCTCGCCATCCCGTGGCCCAAGGAGTGGGCCGCGGGGTTCGCCTATCTCGTCCTCACGTCCACGGCAAGGCCCGCTTACCTCTTCGGCCAGGCGTGGAACGGCGGACGCTGGTGGTACTTCCTCGGGGCCGTGCTCGTGAAGGTCCCGCTGGTTGCGATGGTCGCATTGGTGATCGGACCGCTGGGTTGGTCGCGGGTCCCGCGGGCCGATGTCCGCCGAGCAATCGCCGTGATCGCGTTCCCCGCCCTCGTGTTGTGTGTGGTCGTCGCGGCTCAGCCACTCGACCTGGGCCTGCGCTACGCGTTTCCGTCGCTCGCGCTGTGGTTCGTCGCCGCCGGACCGGTCGTGTTGCTCGGCACGCGCCTGTGGCGGCGCATCGGCGCGACTGCATTGGCCGTCACGCAGCTCGCGGCGTTCGCCGTTGCCTATCCCCACGCGATCGCGTGGACGCCACCACCGTTTCAGCCGGCATACCGCTATGCGACCGACTCCAACGTCGACTACGGGCAGGACGCCGGTCGCGTCCGCGACTGGGCAGCGGGACGGGCTCCCCTGGTCGACCTCCTCTTGCCTCGCGGCGTCGACCCGCCACCCGGGAGCCGCCCACTGCTCGGTGCCCCGACCGCGAAGGTGCTCGGTTGGGTCGCGGTGTCCGCGACGAGACTCGCAACGGTCGATCGGGACGCGCTGTCATGGCTGCGCGCGTATTGCCCCGTGGGGACGATCGGTGGAAGCGTGCTCCTCTATCGCTTCGACGCACCCGTCGATCCGAGGCCGGGTCCGACCATGCCGGTCGACGTGTGCTCGGGCGATGCGTCGGTGCGAAGTCGCGGCTGAGCCTCCACGCACGTACGCTCCATGCCGTGGCGGCGCCGCGACGCTCGACAGTGCTCGGCATCACCGCCGCCCTCGTCACGGCCGCGGCATATCTGCCTGGCTCCGGTCGAGCCTTCGACTACGACGGCTCGGTCACCGTGGCGAAGTTCGTGCGCACGGAGTCGCTCCTCGATCCATTTCGCCGGCAGGTCGTGTTCAACAACCACCCCGCGTTCTCGTTCCTCGAACATCTCGTCTACTCCGTCACCGGCAGTGCCAGCAGCTCGGTGATGCGCCTGCTTCCGATCGCGGCCGCCGCCGCCTGTGTGGGCCTGCTGGTCGGCGTCGCAGGGCGGCGACTGGGTCCGCGGATCGGGCTGACCGCCGGGGGCGTGAGGTCCGCGGCTACAGCTTGGTCTGTCTGTGCGGGCTTGCCGCCACGGTTCTGCTGCTCGACCTCGAGCGCTCATCGTCTCGCGCGAAGAGCATCGGCTACGTCGCGGTTTCGACGTTGGGGCTCGCCACACATCTCTACATGGCCTTGGTGCTGCTCGGCCACGTCGCCTGGCTCTGGACACGCGGGCGAATCACCGCCGAGTGGCGCACTCGCTGGCTGGTGGTGACCGTGCTGGGCCTCACTGTGTACGTGGGCCTCGTCGCGCTCATGGCCAAGACGGGTCGCGGCCGCGTGTTCCACCCGAAGTTCCTTGCGACGCTGGCGGGAGATCTCCTCGGGCGGGAGCCCGTGGCGATGGCCATCATCGGGGCTGGTGTCGCGGTGACGCTGTGGTCGCTCCGCGCCCGTCGCGAGGCGAGGACGCTGGCCACGCTGTACCTCGCGATCGTTGTCCTCCTCTGGCTGCTCGCCCCCCGCGACCTGTACTCTCGCTTCTTCGTCTGGAGCATTCCGGCGGTGGCGCTCGCCGCGGCGGTCGGCCTGGCGTCGATTCGGCTTCCGGCGCTCGTCCTTGTCGCCGCACCCCTGGCTCTCCTGCCTTCGGTCCACGGCTACGGACGTGATGCGTTGATCAACCGAGTGGCCGCCCCCTACGTGAAGTCAGTACAGACCCGCGGCGGCCACGCCTGTGGCATCGGCTACGCGACGGAGACGCTTCCTGCGTATGTGGACGGTGTTGAACACATCGTGCGCTCCGATCAACTTGCTCACTGCCAGATCTCGGTTGCGGTGGAACCGACGAACGATCCCAATCTCGTCGCCGCCGCGAGTCGCTTCTATCCCCACCATCTGTGGCTCGGGGCACGCACACCGGGCCTCCTGTTCTGGCGGTAGAGCTACAGATGCACCACACCCGATGGCGGGTCAGCGATGAATCCTGCGCGTGATTGAGGTCTCAACTGGTGTCGTCGCCACCAGGAGGAGGAAGACATCGTGGGCAAGCTCATCGTGACCGAGTTCGTGACGCTGGACGGGGTGGCGCAGGCCCCTGGACGGCCCGACGAAGATCGCGACAGCGGCTTCGTGCACGGCGGATGGCAGGCGCCGCTGGTGGATCAAGAGTCCGGCAGCGCCATGTTCGAGCACGCGAGGAGCATGGACGCCCTGCTCCTCGGCCGGAAGACCTATCAGATCTTCGCCGACTACTGGCCAACGGCTCCCGACGAGATCCCGTTCACCGACCTGCTCAATCGCGTGCCCAAGTACGTCGCGAGCCGCACGCTGACCGGCCCGCTGACATGGCAGGGCTCGACGCTCGTCACTGGTGACTTCGTCGAAAGGATCACCGCCGTGAAGGAGCGCCACGACGAGGTCCATGTCATAGGCAGCCTTGACCTCGTGCAGTCACTCCTGCGTTTCGGCCTGATCGACCGACTGAACCTGTGGCTGTACCCGCTGCTGCTCGGCAACGGCAAGCAGGTGTTCGCCGACGGGACCGTACCGACCAGGCTGCTCCTGACCGAGTCCGTCACCTACCCCAACGGCACGCTCCAGCTCAGCTACGAGACTGCCGGAGCTCCCACCTACGGCAACCTCGCCGGAGATGACTAGCTGTAGTGACGCCGACGCGGCGGCGCCGCCGCAGCAGCTCCGGCGGGTCCGGCGGCCTGCCGGTCTCCTACTGTTCGGGAGTGATCGACTTGCGAGAGGCGGCGGCGTCCATCGGACGTTTCGCCGACGCGGGCGACCTCGTCGTGATCCAACGTGCCGACGACCACATCGTGTTCGATGCCGGAACCACCATTGTGAAATGTGGGACTCGCGACGAGTTCGGTATCGAGGCCTGGGCGTGCGAACGCGCACGTTCAGTCGGAGTCCCGGCGCCGGAGGTCATCGCGATTGACCGGTCCGCGCCGTTCCCGTACCTCGCGCTGCGCAAGGTTGGCGGAGTTCCTCTCATCGACGATCGTCTGCCGCTCGAACTTGCCGTCAAGGCTGCTCGTGAGGCCGGCGCGCTGTTGCGACGGTTGCACGAGCTCAAGCTGGTCGGCTTCGGCTGGGCGGACCGGGCGCATTTCGAGCGCACCGGTGAGGTCCGAGGGAAGAGCGAGTCCTGGCCCGAGGAGATCAGCGCTGAGCTCGAGCCGGCGCTGCAGGAGCTCGTGTCCCTCGGAGCTCTTACCCCCGCACAGGCGCAGAGCATGCGTGACGAGATGGAGTTGGCGAGGAGGGCCACCGAGGCGATCACCGAGGGAGTGTTCCTCCACGGCGACCTTGGACGGATGCACGTCTTCGTCGACCCCGAACACGGCGGCGTCACCGGGTTCGTCGACTGGGGCGATGTGCAGGTCGGGGACCCCGTGTGGGACCTCGCCATCACCGGTTGCCATCTCGCGAGCCCCTCTGAGGGAATCTTGCGCGTCCACCACGCGCGGCAACCGGACCTGTTCCCGCGCGTGGTCGAGGGCTACGAACCAGCGCCGGACGTCGCGGAGCGACTGACGGTGCTGGGGTCGTTCTACCTGGCGTATCGACAGGCATGGGTCGCCCGGATGGGGCCGGGAGAAGGTGGCGTCCCCAACCCGTCGCTCGCCATGCTGCTCGGCAAGCTCGACAGAGAGATCGACGCGTGACAGCGCGGCGAGATGCCGCCGCAACTGTCCCCGACGAGCAAGCGCCAGATCTGCTCCGCGCTCTGGGATCAGGGCATCTGACGCGCCGATCGGGCCACGCCCTCGTGGGATCCTTGTCGTGTGCACCACCGGCTCCCCCGCCTCCTCGTCGTGGTGGTTGCCCTCGCCGCGTGTAGCTCGGAGAAGCCCTCCACCGCCACCAAGAAGCTCCACGGCATCCCGACTCTCACAGGAGCAACGCGACCTCCAGGTGCCGAGTTGGGGAATGGCTTCACTGTTGCCGCGGGCGCGGCGCTCATGGCCGACGTGTTTCCCCTCGGGGCCGATGAGGCGCTCGCCAATCTCCCGTTCCGAGACGGGGGGTGGCGCGCGCTGCTCCTCGTCACCGGTGACCCCCGCGAGGTTGTTCGTCATTACCTGCGGCAGGCCGAGCGCCACGGCCTCACCCTCCGTTCGGGCGACCGTTGGTCAGGGCCGTCGATACCCGAAGTTCCCCGTCCCGACGTGTACTGCGGGACCGATGCCGCTGAGGGCTATCTGTGCGCGGCGGCGGGCGCTCGGACCACCGGGTCTCGCACTCGGTCGTTTCAACTGCTGCTGCGCCGCCAGTCGGAGTCCCGTGGCGTCCCGCTGAGCTCGTCACGCTCACCTACCGCGAGGGCACTGCGCAGGTACCACCGACATCCGGCCCGACTCCAGCGACGCAGTTCGGGCCCGCGCCGCCGTCCCTTGCGGCCCGCTGGCCGTCGTTGCCTCGTCCGGGCCAGCTACTCCCGGTGGCCCTCCCCGATGCGCAGGGGATACGAGTCAGAGTCGAAGGCCACAGCCGACCAGTTGCACACGCGGTGATCGGCACCGACTGCGCGGTCGGGAGTGCCGTGGTGGTGCTGCGCATCGACGGCGATCCCGCCACGGTGCTTTCCGCCTATCGACGCCAGTTCGCGAGCCTCGTGACGGCCGACGACGCGGCCGGGAGTGGTGTCCAGCGCGGACACACTCAGGGCACACGCGTGCTTCGTGTGAGCGTGCTCGGTGACCTGACGACGACACGCTCACCGGCTTCGTGCGCAAAGGGCGTCCGACGTGGGGGTTGCTCGAGACCTGCAACGAATAGGTGGCGGCGCGCCCCTCGACCGCGAGCTAGGACTCCGTGGACGGTTGTGGAGTGTGCTGGACCCGAGGTCTGCGCCGGGGCGATCGAATGGCTTGCTGCAGACTCGGCCAGAGAGTCCCGGCTCTGGTGGCAGGCGAACGCTACGGAGCGGGCAAGCGATAAGCGTGGAGTCTGCGGTCCGTTGTACCCACGAGCACACTGCCATTGGCCACGACCGGCGTCGTGAGTGGCTCGCCCCCCGTCAGCGAACCCGTCCACAACGGCTGACAGACTCCCCCGATACAACCGCCAGCCGAGAACGCGTGGAGCTTGCCGTCGTTGGCAGCCGCGAACACGATGCCGTTGGCCACCGAAGGCGGACCGCTGAAGCCTTGCATGACGCCGATCCAGAGCGGCGAGCAGGTTGGCGTGCCGCAGCCGGTCGCCCGGAAGGCATACAGGGACCCCTCTTGCGCGTTCACGAGCACCACGCCACGAGCCACCGCGGCCGGCGAGACCGCCAGGGTGCCCACGGTGGCCTTCCAGATCGGCGCGCACGTCGGCTGGCCGCAGCCCATTGCCGGGAAGACCGCGAGTTCCCCGGAGTCGGTCGTGACATACACGAGCCCGTCGCTGACTGCGGGCGTGGATCCGGCGATCGTGTAGGACCACAGCGGCGTGCAGGTCTTCGGCGGGCCGCCGCTGCAGTTCACGACCCCGGTGGCGTCATACGCGCCCGCGCCGGCGTAGAGAATGCCGTCTGCCACGGCGACACTGGGAAGGCCGATCCCCGACGCCCGTGCCCCAAAGAGCACCTCTCCGCTGGCAGAGTCGCGCGCCTGCCAGCCGTGCGAGAAACCAGTTCTGTCGAGAACACCGAAGCCGTGGTAGACGACGTGGCCGACGACGGCGGGCGCGCCACTGGGAGCTGGGCTCGGAGAAGACCAAACCAGCGTCCCGTCGCTGGCCCGGTAGGCGTTCAAGGTTCCGTCGACGCCGGTCCAAACGGAGACGTAGAGCAGACCTCCGGCGTAGGCCGGAGGGCCCCAGCCTCCGATGGAGTTCGGGTAGGTGAGTGACCAGCGAACAGAGCCGTCGTGTGGGTCAAGGGCCGAAAGGGTGGAGGGTCGGATGTCGTCGTCAGAGGCGATGAAGACCGACCCCTCTGCCACCAACGGGTCGTGTGGGATGCCGAGTTGGGGTCCGGACCACGCCGCTTGCAGCTGCGACACGTTGTCTGGGGTGATGACCGTCTCCGCGGGGTTGTGCCCGGTGTGGCTTGGACCGTAGCGGTACTGGGCCCAGTCGCAGGAGGTGAAAAGGAGACATGCCGCTGTGGTGATGACAACAACAGCGCGTCTTCTCATCGCCACAAGGGTACAGAGCGAGCCTCGAGGCGGCAGTGCCGCTCGGTGCTCCAGCTTCTGTGCTCACCGAGGCGGTGCGCCGGGAACGGTCTCTGTTCGCTGTAGCTCGCTGACCCGAAGCTGGTACGTGTCCTGATGTGGGAGCTGCCCGGCGGCGACCAGCGCATCGTACTGCTCCTTTGCGACGTCACTCAGCGGCTTGACCCACACGCCGGTGCCGTACGCGCAGATCTCACTCCACTGCCCGATAGCACCTGAGTCGAATCGCATCGCGACGATCGCGTTCGATCCGCGCATACGGGCCTCCTCGATCATGCGAGCCATCGCTTCGTTACGGCTCTGAGCCAGAAGTTTCGTGAACTGGGGTATCTCGCCGCCAAAGATGGAACGCAGTCCGGCAGCGCATCCGGAGCCGATGTTGCGTGCGCGAACCGTGAGTCCGAAGATCTCGCCTTGGACAGCGACCGTCTCATAGCCCGGGAAGTCAAACGCCGTTGTGATGAGCATGCCGAACGGTAGGCGGATCACGAGATGCCCGCTCCGAACTGTCTCGAAATCTGTAGCGCCGAGCGTTGGGCCGCGTGAGACTCCCGTCACCACGCCGGTTCGGAGAGGCCCAGCCCATGGACTACACGCGCTTGTCAATGCCACTCGGGGAGGCGATCTTCACGCAGCGCTCGATCCGGCGGTTCCGGCCTGACCCGATTCCGCTCGATGACGTCCGCCTCATACTCGAGGCAGCGGTCAAGGCGCCGAATGGCGGTAACCAACAGATCGCGCGGTTTCTGCTCGTCAGTGATCGAGGCGCGATCCGGGAGTTCGGCACCCTCTACCACGAGGCATGGTGGGCGAAGCGCCGCGACGAGGGCTTCGAGCACTGGGAAGACCTTCCATCGCGTTACCATCCTGCCGCCGGATTGGCCGACGCAATGCGCGAGGTCCCTTGCATCGTGTTCGCTTTGGCGATGCACAACGGGCCGCCCGACTCCGTGATTCCGGCAGTGCAGAACTTGATGCTCGCGGCGCGCGCGATCGGGATCGGCTCGGTGCCCACGACGCTCCACCCGTCCGTCATGGCTCGCTTCCACACGATGTTCGGCATCCCGGACGACGTCGGTTTCCACTTCTGCGTGCCGCTCGGCTATCCGAGGGGCAACTTCGGTCCGAACGTCCGCAAGCCGACAGCCGAGACAACCTTTCTCAACCGCTGGGGCTCCTCTGTGCCCTGGAAATGACAGTCGCTTACGCTTCCCGTGGCCGAAGTCGATCCTGACGACGACGCCGTGGACCGATGGATCGTCCATTGGTATCGGTACGACCCCACCCGGCGGGAGCGCCGGAACACAGTGGTGGCGGCGTTCGACAACGAGCTCGAGTTCTTACGACGCGTCGGGAAAGCCCATGTTGAATTGCAGCGCCTTCAGGCGGAGGGCCGGGCCGAGCGAGTCGAGCGGATCAGCGGCGGCGTCAAGTGGGCGGGGTCCACCGCTGAAGGCCGCGCTCGGCGGGCAGCATCGCGAGCCTTCCTTCGTCGTCCTCCCCGCTGAATGCGCGCTTGTCCGGCCGCCCTGCATCCGGGTCCCTCCCGCTAACGTAAATCCGCAGGTCACGAGGTCGCGCGGGCGTGGCGGAACTGGTAGACGCGCCGGGTTTAGGTCCCGGTCCCGAGAGGGATGGAGGTTCGACTCCTCTCGCCCGCACTCCCACACCTGGTCGAGGTCCGTCGATGGTTTCGCAGAGTTCGCCGCCGCCGAGGCGGCGGCTAGCTTCGTCGGTGACGCAGACGGTTGTGGTAGCCGCAGGCCAGCCGGCCGTTGTCCTCGACGGTGAGCCCGCCCACCGAGTACGGCTGCACGTGGTCGATCTCGCACTCGTCGGCACGACGCTCGCAGAACTCGTGGAAGCACTCCCGGTCGCGCACCTCGACCGCGCGGCGGGTGGCGCCGGTGAACAGGCGCCGGCGCACGCCG
>VAWU01000022.1:5997-58910 GCA_005888325.1 Actinomycetota bacterium | reverse complement strand
CCGCCGTGCCATCTCCACCATCGCGTCGGCCCGGCGCTGGGCGGGGGTGCGGGCCAGGTCCGCCGCACACACCCCCTCGCCCGCCCGGGCCCGGGCCTCGGCCCAGTCGGCTTGGAACAGATCCGCTTCGATGCGCTTGAGCGCGCCGTCGAGCACGGCCCCGCCGACGGGGTCGAAGACCCCGTCGAGCACCCAGGTGCCGGCGAAGGTCTGGGACTGGTGCAGGCGACGGGCGTCGAGCAGTGCACGAGCACGGTCCTCCACGCCGTCGGGGTCGGCTTGTTGTGACCAGTAGGCCAGCGCCCGGGAGAAGTGTCGGTGGCTCAGCCGCGCCGCCTGGTCCACCAGCATCGCCTCGTCGCGCTCGAAGCACTCGGTTGTCCTCGGCGTGCGCGCGTCGGAAAGCGCCCCCACCCGCGCCGCGTCGATGTCGCCCGCCAGCCAGGCCGCCTCGGCCCGTGCCATGTCGCGCAGCGCCCGTCCCAATCGGAGGCGACGACGCGCGGTGCTCAGCGGCAGGCGACAGCGGGTGGCGAGCCATGCCGCGGCCGAGCGGGCGCCGTCGGGCGTCCACGTGCCGGCCGCCTCGAAGGCGGAGCTGGCCCTCGTGGCCACCGCCTCCAGCCGCTGGAGCTGGCGGTGGATTGCGACGACGGCCTCGGCGTCGGCGAGGTGGGCCGGATCGGTGTCGACGACCGCGTCGATCGCGCCGCTGAGCTCGACGAGAACGTTCATCGCTCCTCCGCCTCGGGGCCTCACGCAGGACCGTCGGGCTGCACACCGACGGTCGATAGGAACGACGCCGACACCGTACTCGAACAGATGTTCGACGTCAAGGAATTCTGCCGGGCCGAGTGACCTGTCTCAGACGCCCGCGGCGACCTTCAGCTCGTCGAGCGCGTCGGGCAGCATGCGGCACAGGTCCCAAAGGTCAGGGACCAGCTCGCGACAGGCCACGAGCCCGAAGTCGAGCTTGCCGTTGTACGACTGGACCGTGATGTTCAGCCCCTGCGTGTCGGCCACCGCGGACACCGGATAGAAGTGCAGCATCTCGGCTCCACCCGAGTACAGCGGCACCTGAGGACCGGGCACGTTCGAGATGACCAGGTTGAACGGCGGGTTCAGCCGGTTGGCCAGCTGGGTGCGGGCCACCACGCGGGCAGCACGCGCGGTGATCGCCGGCGGCGCGAACTCGACGGCGTCGGTGAGCAAGTCCGCCGGCAGGGCCCCCATGGTCTCCTTGGCCGAGAGCGTCGCCTTGTTGATCTCGTGGAGACGCTTCACTGGATCGTCGACATCGGTGCAGAGGCTGGCGAGCATCCCGGAGACCCGGTTGCCGTAGTCGCCGTTCTTGTCCTCGGTCCGTACCGACACAGGGATCATCGCTCGCAGCGACGCAACGGGGAGGGCGTCCTTCTCGAGGAGGTACCGCCGGAGGGCGGCCGAGCACATCCCGATGACGACGTCGTTCACGGTCACGCCCAGCGCCGACTTGACCGCCTTGACGTCATCGAGTGACACGCTGCAGAAGGCGAAGCGCCGGTGCGGGGAGATCTTGGCGTTGAAGGGCGTCGGCGGCGCGCTGATCCCGCCGCGGGAGAGGTCGGGAGCGTCGTCCTCGGCGTGGCGCGCGCCCCGACCGAAGAGTCGGGCGACCGGTTCGGGAAGGGCTTTGGCCACGGAGGCGACCACCGAGCCGATATCGATGCCCCTGGTCAGCTGGGGGGCCGACCGCATCATGCGAATGACCAGTCGCCCCTGCGCGTACGGACGGGTCACCAGGGAGGACACCCCGCGCCTCAGCATCTCGAGATCGCTCGGGACCCGCTCGGGCTGCGGTAGGGGCTCCGGCTCACCCGGCCGCGCCGCGGGGTCGACGTCGAGGATGTGCATCAAGAGCTGCGCGCCGCCCACGCCGTCGATGGCGGCGTGATGGACCTTCGTGAGCTGCCCGATGAGCCCGCCCTCGATGCCGTAGATGATGTACAGCTCCCAGAGCGGACGAGTGCGGTCGAGCGGACGGGCGATGAGACGGCTCACGAGCTCGCCGAGCTGCTGGTCGTTCCCCGGCGGCGGTACGGCGGTCTGCCTGATGTGGAAGTCGAGGTCGAGGTCCGGGTCCTCGATCCAGTACGCGTGGTCGAGATTGAACGGCACCTGCACGAGACGGCGACGCATCGGGTCGAGCACATGGAGGCGATGCTCGAAGATCGCTCTCGTGGACTCGTAGCCCGCGCCCGGCGTGTCCTTCGGGTCGAACAGGATCAGGCTCGACACGTGGCCGAACGTCGAGGGCGTCTCCATGTAGAGGAAGCTGGCGTCGATACCGGTCAACTGGCGCATGGAGGTCTCCCCGGGGGCGGAGCACCATCGTCTCGCTGTTCGCGCCCCGCGTCCACGCCGTCGGTCCTCAGGCGTGGACCTCAGAGCCCGTAGAGCGCAGTGACGGCTGCTCTCTGCTCGTTGGTGGGCGGACGGCCGAGCGCGGATCGCCAGTTGAAGCCGGGATCCGTCACCATGAAGCCGAAGGTCTCGGCGAAGTCTCCGGCGGGTGTGGCGAAGTCGGAGCAGTCCGCGCAGCCGAACCACCGTGCGTCGGCCTCGATGCCGCGGATGCTGCGATAGGAGCTCCGGCGCGCGGGCGTCGAGTACGTCACGTCGACCGCGTGGCCGAGCTCGTGGCCGAGGTTGTACGCGACCGTCCGCGCCGTGTCCCCCTGCCGCACGTAGATCTCGATGCGCTTCGACGCAGGGAGCGTCCGGCCCCGATAGCCGGCTCTCCCCGGAAGGAAGACGACCGTCCAGCCCGGTAGGCGGCTCAGGTCGAACGCGATGAGCCGCAGGCTCTGCGCTCCGATTTCCTGCTCGTCCGTCCGCGTGCCGGGTGAGTCGGGGCCCGCGCCGACGGGCGCCACGGTCACCCCGGCAGTCGTCGTCGCCGGCGCGCTCTCGACCATCGTCGTGGGCGGCGTCGCGATGGACGCGGCCGCCACCCGCGCCTGCGGACGACCGATCTCCATCCGTCGCCCGGACGATGGCATCCGGGCGACGCCGGCCAGCCCGACGCCGGAGGCCAGCACCGCGACGGCGACGCCGCTGAGGGTTCGGGCGGAGCGGCTGCGCCGCCCCGCGCCGGGGCGCGGGTGCTTCCGGGTCACGGCGCCCAGGACCTCCTGCGGCTCGCGCCGCGATCAATCCTCGGGCCGGTTTCGCTTGGCTCCCCGCACCCGCCGTTCAGCGACCAGTCACGTCTGCGGATCAACACCTCCCCAAGGGGGGGCGTGTATCGCTGTCCGTGACCGGATGCCACGGAACGTGCCTAGTGTGTCCGGAGGCTCTCAGCCCGGCAATGGGCCACTCGCCTCAATCGAACGCGGCCGCGAGACCGCGTCGGCGTCAGCCGACGAAGCCGGTCGACCGCCGGCGGCGCACGCGGGACACGCACTCCAGGAGGACGCCGAAGGCAATCGTGAACCCACCCAGGAGCGCCAACCGGCTCTGGAAGCCGGTCCGGGCCAGACCCGGAGGCACGGTGTCGGGCGTCGACGTCGTCGTCGGCGAACCGGTCCCGATGCCGGTCGTCGGCCCCGAGCCGGTCGTCGTCACCGTGGACCCCGGGCCGGCCCCTGCGCCCGCAACGGTCGTCGTCGATCCAGGAGGAGTCGTGGTCGTCGTCGCCGCCGCGCAGGTCTCGGCGGTGATGGTGTTGGTGTCCATCGTGACCGCGCCGTTCCGCGCCAGCAGACGACCATCGACGGTCGCGCCCGTCGTCGCCGTGATCGACGTCAACGCGAGGACGCTTCCGATCAGGTGGGAGCCCGTACCGAGCGTCGCGGAGCTGGTGAGCTGCCAGAAGACGTTGCACGCGGTGCCGCCGCCGAGGACGACGACCGAGCTGTTCGACGCGGTGATCAGGGTGGCGCCCGACTGGAAGATGAACACCGCCGCAGGGTCACCGAGGGTGTCGAGCGTCAACGTGCCGGTGATCTGAAGGGTCGCGCCGTTGTAGACGCCCGGCGTCAGCGTCAACCCGCCGAGCTCGCCGGTGGGGATCGCAATGGGCGGACCACTGCCGGCGGCCACGTCGTAGGCGGTGACGAGGTCGTCCTTGGCCTGCTGGGTGACGGCGTCAGCGACGTGGTTGGTGCCGTTCACCGTCACCGAAACGAACCCCGTCTCCGCCGGGTTGGGAAACGTTCCGATGTCACCGGTGATCGTGGTCGGTCCCGTGTTCGTGATGCCCGAGCCGGCGAGAACGGCGAAGCTGTCCGCCGTCCCGAGGCCGACCGCCGGCGCCGCGACGCTTGCCGCGGGGAGGAAGAGGACGGCGACGCCCGCGACGACCGCCAGGGAAGCGATCCGGGTGACCTTCCGTCGGGACCGCTCGGGGGCGCCGACGGGTGGCGCGAGTTTCCGGTCTGACCGCATGGCTTCCTCTTCCGCGGAGGTGGGAGAGGATCGCGTCGAGCATCGTCGACCGGAGCGCCGATTCGGCGCCTTTGATTCAAACCAGGCGTGCCCTCTCGGGGCTCTTGAGTCCTTGTCGGCATTCGGCGTCATACCCTTGAGGCAACGGCCGGCCTCTCGCCTGTCCCCGCCTCAACGGTTCAACTCGAGAGTGTCCTCTGCAGCGGAGTCGGGAAGCGGGGCGTGACGCGCACGTCGCGGAGCCGAGACTCCAACTGGTCGGCGACCGTCTCGATGGCGGCGACCGCGTCGCGCCCGACGTCCTCCAGCAACCGGTGCGCGATCTCGCCGCTCCGCCGCTGCGTCCAGCCGCCGACGACCCGACCGTCGACCCAGACCGTGGGCCCGGCATTGCCGTTGGTGTCGAAGAGCGACCGGCCGTGCTCACCGAGGTACCAGCCGCGCTCCCGCCACCCCATCGCCGTCGGGTCGAGCGCGGGCAACAGCGAGACCCACGGCGCGGGTGCGCGAGCCGGCCCGTCGTCGCCCGGGAGCACCCAGCCCGCGCCCGCCTCGAGCTCGACCTCGACGGCGCGCACCGAGGCCAGCGCGGCCTTCGTCTGGGCGACCGTCCAGCCCGTCCACCACTTGACGTCGGCTGTCGTCGCCGGTCCGAATGCCGCCAGCCAGCGCCGGACGAGCTCCGCGCGAGCGGCGTCCGCCGCCATCGAAGGCACGCCGCCGGGCAACCACGCTTCGATCGGTGACCACCGGAACTGACTGCTCGTCCACGATCCTTTCGGCCGGCCGCGCGCGACGCGCTGCTCGGTCGAGAGCAGGAACAGCACGCGGGTCGTCATGCCCACGGTGCCGGCCCACCGCTTGCCCTCGCCGAACGAGAGCTGCACGCGCAGCTCGGGCACCGCCTTCGACAGCTCGGAGCCGGTTGCCTCGCCGCGAGCCTCGAGCTCGGCGAGCGTCTTGGCCTCGACCTTCCGCAGCCAGCGCGCTCCATCGCGCGCGACCCCGTGGTCCTCGATGAGCCGGACCAACCGCTTGCGCTCGCCGGGAACCAGCGGATCGGTGCACGCCGCCTGCACGATCGGCACGACCTCGAGCGGCACCACGAACATCGTCCGCCGCATGCACAACGTGCGCACGAGCGTGCGCTCGTCGTACAACGCATGCTCGAGCGCGGTGACGGCTCCGGCCGGCTTCCTCAGCCGAGCCGCCGCAGACAGGAACACCGTGGCCGGGTCGCTGCCGTGCAAGCCGACCAGATCGCCCGCGAGCCTGACGACGTCGGCAACGTGGGCCCTCGGCGCGAGGTGGTGCCGCACGGCCAATCGCGCTCTTCGCTCGTCGTCGGTGACGCGTCGCACCCTCACGCGGCTTCGACGTACGCCTTGAGCCCGGCCAGGTAGCGCCGGGTGACCGACGTCTGCACCGCACGCGCGATCGGTGCCCCGAGCCGCGCGAGCGCGCCGGCGGGACGGGAGAAGGCAACGACGTCGAACGTCACCCGGTCGCCGGCTCGGGACACGACGAACGACTCCTCGCCTCGCTCGGGATGACCGGCGAGCGTCCCGTACGCGAACCCGAAGCGGTCCGCGTTGTCGAGCACGTACACGATGCGGCAGGGGGCCACCGCCGTGAGGAAGGCGACGCGGACCGCGACCGCGACAGTGGCACCCACCTCGAGGTCGACCGCGTCGGGCGCCACCCGAACGCCGGCACCGAGGTGCGCCTGCCAGCGGCGCAGACCGTCGGCGCCACGCTCGAACACGGCCGGCCCCCGACCGAGGTCGATCGAGCAACGGTCGATGCGGTACCCGGCCGGCATGGGCCCTCGCGTCGCGCCGACCTCCTCGTAGGAGAGGGGCAACGAGCGGGCGGCAAGAGCCAGCTCGGCGAGGCGCCCGGCGTCGACGCGTCCCGGCAGGACTGGCACCGGACGACGGTAGGTCACGCGCGGCGCGACCGCGGCATGATGCGGTGATGCGCATCGGGATCAACGGCTCGAGCCTCGTGGCCATCGGGGCATCACTGACACAAATGGTCGACCACGCGGCCGAGGCGGAGGCCGCCGGATTCTCGTCGTACTGGGTCGCGCAGCTGGCCGTGCCGGACGCGCTGACCGTCATCGCGACGATGGGCACGCGTACGAGCACGATCGAGCTCGGCACCGCGGTCATCCCGACCTGGCCCCGGCACCCGCTGATGCTCGCGGGCCAGGCGCTCACCGTGCAGGAGGCGATCGGCAACCGCTTGGCGCTCGGCATCGGGCTGGCCCACAAGTCGAGCGTCGAGTCCACCCTGAAGGTTCCGTTCGCCACCCCGGCCAAGCACATGGACGAGTACCTGTCAGTCCTGCTCCCGGCGATGGTCGAGCGGAGGGTCTCCTTCACCGGCGACATCTGGTCGGGCGAGGTCGAGGCGGTCAACGGGGCCCCGGGCGCCGAGGCACCAGCCGTGCTGCTCGCGGCGATGGGCCCGCGCATGCTGCGCCTCGCCGGCGAGCGCACGGCCGGCTCGATCCTCTGGCTGAGCGGGCCCGGGGCCGTCGCCCAGCAGATCAAGCCCGCGCTCGACGCGGCCGCCGCCGCGGCCGGTCGACCCGCACCCCGCATCGTCGCCAGCGTGCCGGTCTGCGTGACGAGGAAGCCCGACGAGGTGCGCGCGGTGATCGGCAGCGTGCTCGCCGGCTACAACGACCTCCCGTCGTACCGTGGTGTGATGGATGCCTCGGGCGCGGGCGGACCGGCCGACGTGTCGATCGTCGGCAGCGACGACGAGGTCCGCGCCGGCCTCGCCGCGTTCGCCGACGCCGGAGCCACCGACTTCGCCGCGCTCGAGTTCTTCACCGACGCCGACGAGATCACCGCCACCCGGGCGCTGCTCGCAGACGTGGCGACAGGGGACGCATGAACGACGACTGGGCGCGACCGGTGGTGCACTGGGAGATCGAGGCGCGAGACCCGGATCGGCAACGCGCGTTCTACGCGGCACTGTTCAACTGGGAGATCGGCGATGGTCCCATCATGCAGATCGCGCCAGGGCTCGGTGGGCCCGAGCCCGGGCCGGGCGGGCACCTGCGCGGCAGCGACCGCAGCGGCGTGTCGCTCTACGTCCAGGTGCGCGACCTGCGGGCATCGCTCAGCCGTGCGAGCGACCTGGGCGGCACCGTGCTCAGCGAGCCCTTCGACGTTCCCGGCGGCCCGACGCTCGCCGCGATCACCGATCCCGAGGGCAATCCTCTGATGCTCGTCCAGCAGTAGCGCGCGTCCGTGCGAGGGCTCAGTCGAGCGTCGAATAGCGCCGCGTCTGAACCGTGGCGTCGTCGATCAGCGCGGCGAGCTCCGACGTTGCCGGGTCGCTCTCGGACAGGCGCGCCGCCGCATCCGCGTCGGTCTCCGACCGCCAGATGACGATGAATATCCACTCGCCCTTTCGATCGCGCGCTGTCGTTCGTCGGACCAGTCCCGGCCGGCGGTAGAAGAACTCCGTCTGGGCCCGCCGGTCGGCATCGAGGAACGCCGCTTCATCGGTGCCCGCGGCGAGCCGGAACGTGACGGTCTCGATCACCGACGTGCGCCCTTCACGTCGCGCAGTGTATTGAGCCGCCGGCGGCGGCATCGGTAGCGTCTCGCAGGTGGTCGTCGTCCTCGCCCTCGGCTCGGCCCTGTGTTACGCGGTGGCGACGGTGCTGCAGCAACGCGGCGCGCAGCTCACCACCGCCAAGGTCTCGCTGCACCCGCGTCTCCTGCCCGAGCTCCTCAAGCTGCCGGCCTGGCGGGCGGGCATCGTCGCCAACCTCGCCGCCTATGGCCTCCAGTTCCTCGCCCTGCGGCGGGGATCGCTCGTCCTGGTGCAGCCCCTGCTCGTGAGCGGTCTGCTCCTCGCGCTGCTCCTGGGCGAGTTGGTCTCCCCCGGCGCGCTCCGTCGGCGGGACCTGCTGGCGGCCGCGGAGATCGCAGTCGGTCTGTCGCTGTTCCTGGTCGCGGCATCGCCGGACCGAGGGTCGGTGACCGCTACATCCGCGGCGTGGGCGCGACTCGCCATCGCGGTCGGCCTCGCGGTCGTGGGTCTGGTCTGGGCCGCGTCCCGGTTCCGCGACCGTCGACGTGCCTCGCTGCTCGCCGTGGCCGCCGGCGTGTTGTTCGCGGTCACCGCCGCGCTGACGAAGGCCACGGGCGATGTCGTGGGAGCCGGTTTGCACGACCTGCTCACGCGCTGGCCGCCGTACGCCCTCGTCGCGGTCGGGCTCGCAGCCGTCGTCCTCGTGCAGGGCGCGTACCAGGCCGGGCCGCTCACGAGCTCGCTGCCATTCCTCAGCGTCGTCGAGCCCACGGTGGGGGTGGCCATCGGCGTCCTGCTCTTCCACGAGCACGTGGCCGTGCAGGGCTGGGCGCTGGCGAGCGAGGCGGCAGGCGTCGTGCTCGTGATGAGAGGGATCTGGTCGGTGACCCGCACGACGTCGGTCGCGGGTGTGGGTGAGCGGGTCGCCGGGCGCGGGGCGCAGTGAGAGGATCACCGCCGTGACCGACGAAGCCGCGGAACCAGGACCCGAGGCACGAGCACCCCGACGGATCGCGGTCGTCCCCGCCTACAACGAAGCAACGACGGTCGAAGCGGTGCTCGAGCGCCTCTACGGCCTCGTCGACGAGCTCGTGATCGTCGACGACGGATCCACCGACGACACGCGGGCGATCGTGCAGGGTTGGGCCACCGACCGCGATGGCGCGCAGCTCCTGACGTTCGATCGCAACCAAGGCATGTCGGCCGCGTATCACCTCGCCTTCTCCCGCCTGCGCGATCGCCTCGCCCGCGGTGAGCTCGACGAGAGCGACCTCGTCTACACCGTCGACGCCGACGGACAGCACGAGCTGAGCTCGCTCGAAGCGCTGGCCGATCTGACGATCGAAGAGCACCTCGACGCACTTCTCGCGCGACGCGACCTGTCCGGCTATCCGATCCACAAGCGGGTCGGGAACGGAGTGGTCAGCGCATGGGCGAGCCTGTGGGCGGGCGGCCGGCTCCACGACGTCGAGTCGGGCTACCGCATCTTCCGGCTGGGGGCCCTCGCCGACGCGCTCGACTACTACCGCGGCTACAAGTACAGCGAGACCGTCGAGGTCGCGGTCATTCTTCACCGCCTCGGCTATCGGGTGCGGAACGACGTCGTCGTGCCGGTGCCCCTCTACCGGTCACGCACGCGCATGGTCGACGCGGTCATCGACCTGGCGGTCATCCCCCGCGCCGCCTGGCGGGTGCGCAGCCGCGGGCGGTCGCTCAGCTAGCACGCGGCGCCGTAACCCGGCCGCCCGAGCAGCACGTCGAGCCGGACCGGCCGCAACCCCCGCGCCCGCAGGCCGTCGAGAATGATCGGCAGCGCCCGCGTCAACACCGAACGGTCGGCGGTGAGGTTTCCGTCGATCCCGTCGTGCAGGTCGATGATGGCGCCGGGCCGGGCGCGACGAAGGACGCGTCGGGCGACGAGGCCCGCGTCGCGGGTGGCGAAGTCGCCGGCCGACACGTTCCACGTCACCATCGTCATCCGGTGACGACGCACGGCATGCGCCATGAAGGGAGTGTGCTGCCCGTGGGGCGGTCGAAAGAACGTGGGACAGACACCCAGGTCGCGGCGGAACGCCCGCTGCGTGCGCTCGAGCTCCGGGTAGCGGGGATCGAGCCAGCGGATCTCGTCGTGGAGGTACGAGTGGTTCCCGAGCAGGTGACCGTCGTCGAGCAGGGCGCGCGAGATGTCGGGCCGCGCGTCGAGCGCCCTGCCGACCGTGAAGAACGTGCCCTTGACGCCGTGCGCGTCGAGGATGGCGCGCACGACCGGCGTGTACGTGATGTTGGGCCCGTCGTCGAAGGTGATCGCGACCTCGCGACGTTCCCGGGGGCCGTGGCTCACGAGCGACCCGAACCAGCCCGCGGTCGGGGAGTTGGCGCCGATCCAACCGGTCAACCCGACGACGAAGATCGAGGTGGCCGACGCGACGAGCCGCCCGGACGAGCGCGCACTCGCGCGCGCGGCCCGGGCGACCGAGGACGCGGCAACCGCTGACACGACGGCGCACGCGGTGCCGACGGCGAGCGCGGACGCACGCCCACCCGCGGCCCGCGCGACCACGATCGCGACGGCGGCCACCGCGGCGGAGGCGGCGGTCGCGCCACCGGGCCGCAGCCGGCGCGGGAGCGTCATCCCGAGCCCGAGGCCGAGCGCCAGTGCGATCCACCACATCATCGCCCCGAGCGGCGTCTGCGTGAAGAGCCACGCGGACACGGCCACGACCGACGCGCCGAGCGGTGCGGCCGCTTCACGCGTCTGCCGGCGCGTCGCCGACGCGCCGAGGCCCGCGAGCCCGATCGCGACTGCCACGGTCAGGCGGTCGCCGGCGGTTGCGCCGGCGCGGAGCAGGACTGCGGGGAGGAGCAGCGTCGCGAAGCCCGCACCTGCGCCGCGCCCGAGGCGCGACGGCACTGTCACGCGAGCGCGAGCGACCATCGCACTCGACCCTATGCTGCGACCGGACTCGGCGTCCGCACCCGATGAGAGACCTTCAACCCGCCGCGCACGAGCAGGAAGTGGCCACCGGCCGCGGTTCGACCCCTTGGTTGAGACGCCTGTGCGTCGGCGTCCTCGTGGCGGGCTGGGCGCTCGTGCTCGCCCTGATCCTCGGACACCGCGTCTTCGTCTCGCACGACACGGTCAGCAACTACGCGCACGTCTGGTACGTCAGCGAACGGCTCAGCCAGGCACACACGCTGCCTTTCCGCATGCCCGTCATCGGGCACGGTGAGGCCTACGCCTTCCCCTATGCGTTCGTGCCGTGGGTCAGCGCCGCGGTCCTGCGCCCGCTGCTCGGTGACTGGGTCGTGACGCTCTGGCTGGTGATCGGCACTGTTGGCGTGATCGGGGCGACGTTCTGGGCGTTCCCCGAGCTGCTCGAGGGTTGGGGGCCGGCGGCCGTGCTCGCCAACCCCGCTCTCGTCGCGTCCCCGATCATCGGCCAGCTCCCGTTCGTCTGGGGCGCGGCGTTCCTGCTGGGGGCGGTGGGATGCTGGCGTCGCCAGCGCAGGTGGGAGGCTGCGGTGCTCGCCGGCCTGGGCCAGGCGACGCATCCCGCCGTCGTGCTGCCTCTCGGGCTCATGCTGGTGGTCGGACGGTTGTGGTGGGAGCCCGACCGACGCGCGCTCATCCGGTGGTACGCGGTCGCCCTGCTGGTGACCCTCCCGGCCGCGCTGCTCGTGTTCGCCTCCCCGGTCTTCCAGGACAGCTCACGGCGAACGATCGTGAACGCCTTCCTCGAGACCCTCGGGGTCCGGATGGTCGTCGTCTTGGTCCCCGTCATCCTCTGTCTGCTCCGCCCTCTCCACTGGCGCTGGCTCGCCCCCGCCGCGGTGGTCGCCATGCTCGTGACGAACGTCCTGCTGCTGCAACAGCGCGACGTGGCCTCGGCGTGGCGGGCGCTTCGCCGCCATCCCGACCCGACGATGCTGACGTTCATCCGATCCGACGCCTTCGTGCGCGGCGCGACCTACCGCGTCCTCAGAGCAGGCGACAGCAAGGTCGGGATGTACCAGCTCCTCCAGCACGGTGCCCGCCTCGACTCGGAGTTCTTCCCCGAGAGCATCGACATCAGGAGTTGGAGCCGTCGAGGGGACTACACCCGGTTCCTCCAGAGTCGCGACGTCGACTTCGTGATCGTGTTTCCCACCTTCGACCGTGCGTACCGCACGAACGAGCACCAGCTCCTCGACCAGCTGGCGATGCCGTCCACGGGCTGCGCATCATCCGACGTCGAGGCCGGCGCGTCGGTGATGCGACGGCCGCAGTACGACGTGTACCGGATCGAGCACGCGTGCAAAAGAGCGCCGGCGACGGCGTCGGACAACTAGGTCGTCGTCGCCTCGCGCAGCGCGCCACCCAGCGCATCGACGACTCTTCCCGCCTCGTCGTCGGTCATGTCCGAGTGGATGGGCAGGCAGATGTGCCGGCGGCAGACCTCCTCGGCGACCGTGAGGTCGCCGGCTGGGAGCCCGGCGAACACCGGCTGCAGATGCAAGGGGCTGGCGTAGACCTCCCCGCTCGGCGACACCCCTCGTCTGCGCAGAGCATCCTTCACCTGCTGACGGTCGATGCCTTCGTCGAGGTAGGCGACGTACTTGTAGTAGTTGGGCTCGGATGCGGCGTCGACGACGAGCGACTGCACACCTCGGATCTCCTCCAAACCCTTGTCGTAGAGAGACGCGACGCGCCGACGGACCGCGATGAACTCGTCGAGCCGTCCGAGCTGCACGACCCCGAGCGCCGCGTGCAGCTCGCTCATACGCCACGCGTAGCCCATGCGGACGTGCTCGCCGCCGAGGAAGCCGGCCTTCCCCTGGTCGCGGTAGACGAGCGCTTCGTCTCTGATGCGCTCGTCACGCGTGACGATCATCCCGCCTTCCGCAGTCGTCATGACCTTCGTGGGATAGAAGGAGAACGCGGCCGCAGTGCCGAACGAGCCGGCGGGCGCGCCCCGCCAGGCCGCTCCGTGGGCGTGCGCGGCGTCCTCCACGAGGGGAACCCCGGTGTCCCGGCAGAGCCGCGCCGTCGCTTCGGCTTCGGCGGTGACCAAGCCGCCGATGTGGACGAGGATCACCGCCGCCGTCCGTTCGCTGAGGGCCGGGCGAACCGTGGCGGTCGACAGGGCCAGCGTCTCGCGCTCGACGTCGACGAGTCGCGGGATGCCACCGGCATGAACCACCGCCGCTGCAGTGGCGAAGAAGGTGTTGGCCGGCACGATGACCTCTCGTCCTTCGACGCCGAGGATGCGGAGGATGATCTCCAGCGCGCTCGTGCCGCTGCTCACGGCGATCGCGAACGGGGCCGCGTGCCTGGCGCCGAACGCCGCCTCGAAACGCCGGGTGTTCGGCCCGAGCGTCAGCGACCCGCTCGACAGTGCCTCGTCGATCATCGCGAGCGCCTGGGCCCGATCCTCGGGCCCGAACACGATGCGGGCCGCGGCGATGGGCGAGTCCGAGCTCTGGGTCACGCGCCCAGGCCACGGCGCCGGGCCGGTAGGATCACCCGAGGGAGGCTAGGCGCCGACGGCAGCTGACTGGGATCGCGGTCGGGGCTTGCCGAATCACCGACATCCGTGATGGCATCCACACAACCATGAGAATCGCAGTCACGGGCGGGGCCGGCTTCATCGGGTCGCACGTGGTCGACCGCTTGGCGAGCGACGGTCACACGATCGTCGTGATCGACACGCGGCGTCCGCATCGCTCCGATGTCGAGCACCACGACGTCGACATCCTCGACGATGCCGGCTTGCTCCGAGCGACCGAAGGCTGCGATGTCGTGTTCCATCTCGCTGCGGTCTCCGACGTGAACGAGGCGGTCGCCGACCCCGTCCGCACGACCGAGCTCAACGTCCTCGGCACGACGAAGGTGTGGGAGGCAGCGCGACGCAACGGCGTGCGACGCGTTGTGCTCGCCAGCACGGTATGGGTGTACGGCACGGCGACCGGCAGCGGTGTCGCCACCGAGGATGCGCCGTTCGACCTGTCCCGCGCCGACCACGTCTACACGTCGTCGAAGTTGTCGAGCGAGCTGGTTGCGCACAACTACTACTCGCTCTACGGGCAAGAGTTCACGATACTTCGCTACGGCATCCCGTTCGGGCCGCGCATGCGGGGCGCCCTGGTGATCCCCAGGTTCGTGGGGATGGCGTTGCGCGACGAGACGATCACGATCGACGGCGACGGGTCCCAGTTCCGCAACTACATCTACGTCGACGACCTGGTCGAGGCGCATGCGCTCGTGCTCGCGGACGGGGCCGCGAACCAGGTGTTCAACCTCGAGGGCCCCGAGCCGGTCAGCGTGCGCCATCTCGTCGATTGCATCAGCGAGGCCACCGGTCGCCCGGTGAGCACGGTGTCCCGTCCCGCGCGCGCCGGGGATTACGCAGGGCGGACGGTGTCGTCTCAGAAGGCCCGCGACGACCTGGGCTGGGTGCCGGCCATCTCGTTCGACGAAGGGCTCCGTCGCTACGTCGACTGGTACCGATCTGAGATGGACCGGCCCGTGCCGGTCATGGCTCCCGCTGCGCCCGGCCGCCGCCTCTCGTTGGCGACATCGCGGGTGCTGGCGGGATGCGTGGTGGCGGGACTGCTCGTTCCGGCGCTGGCATCACAGTGGGACGCGGTGACCGCGCGTGCACCTGTTGTCGCGACGGCCGTGGGGTTGGCGTGCCTCATGGCGTGGCTGGTCGCCCGCCACGTCCCTCGGCCGTTTCCGAGACTGGTCGGTGGGGCCCTCGTCGCGACGACCGTCTGGCTGCTCTCGCAGACGTCGGTCGGTCCCGTCACCTGGCTCCTCGGCCTCGCGCTCGGAACCGGGATCGGCATGTGCCTGCCCGCCCGCGGGCTGGCGCGCGATCCGCTGGTGGTCGGGTCCGCGATCACGGCGGCCGGTGGTCTCGTCGCGCTTCGCACCGGCGGCAGCCCCAGAGCCGTGATCTTCGCCATCGGGGTCCTGGGCGCGCTCGTGGCCGTTCGCGACCTGTTCGGCCGTCGGGCGCTCCCGCAACGACCCAGGCCCCCGGCGCTGGTGCTGGGTGGGACCACGGTGCTGTTCACCGCGGTGCTCGCGTCGTGGATCGGCGCCACGTCGGCGAGCGCCACCTGGTTCGGCGCGATCGTGAGCCATGGTCCGCGTGACACCGCTCGGGTCGCGCTCACGTTCAACGGTAGCCCGAGCAGGAACACGCTCGCGATCCTCCGCATTCTCGACACGAGTGACGTGAAGGCGACGTTCTTCAGCGACGCGGAGGCGGTCGACGCCAAAGCCGTGGCGCTGCACACGCTGCTCAGCGACGGGCAGCTCGTCGCCAATCACTCGTACGTCGAGCAGCAGCGCGCCTGGCTCGATCCACGCTTTCGTGACCTCGGGCGGGCGCAGCATGCCTTCGCCCGCGAGCTGGGCGTGTGCCCCACGTTCTTTCGACCGCCTCACGGCAGGCACACGCCGTTGATGGCGCGTGTCGTCCATCATCACGGTATGACGATGGTGGGATGGGACGTTGCCGCCCACAGCCGCTCCTCCGACGACGGCCGCGCCCTGGCGCGTCAGGTGTTGCGGCAGGTGCGGCCGGGCTCGATCGTGATGCTGGGCGACGGTCTCGACGACGCGCGGTCCACGGACAGCCGGGCGATCCTGCGCGCGCTGCCGATCATCGTCGACGGTCTCCGTGATCGCCATCTCCAGCCGGTGCGGCTCGACGAGCTCCTCCGTCTCCCTCCGTACGGAGGAAGCTGCTGACGCCGCACCCTCAGATCGAGCCGAAGAACTCGACGAGGGCAGACGCGACCTGGTCGCCGTGCGTGAACACCCCGAGGTGGCTGGCGTCGGCGATCTCCACGAACCGGGCGTTCGGGATCCGCGCCGCCGCCTCCCTCGAACGCGCGGGCGGCGAGTCGACGTCGTGCTCGAACGCCAGCACGAGGCAGGGCGCCCGAATCGAGGGCCAGGCGTCGGTGCGGGCGACGTCGAGCGACCAGCTCAGGCACGCCTCATACTGACCCAACCGACCCGGGTTGGGCCACGGCGGTTGGTCGCCGATCATCGCCAGCCACGCCTCGACCACCTCGTCCTGCTGCAGCGCCTGATTCGGGAGGTACCGGAGCGTCTCGGTGGCGTAGAAGAGACGCGGCAGGTCGTAGTCGAGGCGGGCCATGTCGCGCTCGACGGTCGTGATCGCCTTCTCCCACGCGGTCGCCACGTTGCAGCTGCCGAGGAAGGCGGCGGCGCGCACCCGATCGGGGTGTTGGATCGCGAGCGTCTCGGCCACCCAGCCACCGAGCGAGTAACCCGCGAACCGGGCCGCGCCGATGCCGAGGTGATCGAGCAGACCGAGCGCGTCGGCCGCGAGGTCGGCGACGGCGTAGGGCGGGGGCGGAGACGATGAAGGCGCGACACCCCGGTTGTCGAAGGTGACGACCCGGTAGCCGGCTGAGGTCAGAGCGGGGACGAGGCCGAGCTGCCAGGCGATCGCAGGTTGTCCGCATCCGCAGATCAGCACCACCGGGTCCGCGTCGGGATCACCGCCGACGTCGAAAGCGATGTCGACGTCACCCAGGCTCACCGTCGGCATCGACCCCTTATACCTCACGCGGCGCGCCCCGTCGACGGGTACGTGGATCGACCAGTTGCTCCATGTGATCCCCTTATCCTGGATCGATGCTCGCTCGACGCGGCCTGGTGCTCGGCGCCTGCCTTTCGATCGTCCTCCTGTCACCGGCGGCCGCGCAGACCCAGGCGCCCGCTCCGACCGCGGTCTCGGGCGAGCTCTTCTACACGACATACAGTCCGCCGGCAGTGAAGAAGGTCGCGTTCACCTACGACTCATCGGGATTTCGGATCGGCCGGCGCGTGCTGATCGCCAACCTGCCCGGCGCGGACGGCATCGTGTTCGCGCCCAACGGCAAGCTCATCGTGGGCGGTGGCCCGACTGGGACGGTGTTCGAGGTCGATCCCAACTCCGGCGCGGTGCAGTCGGTGAAGTCCGGCGTCGCCGGCGCGTACCACGTGAGCGTCGACCCGAACGGCAAGCGCGCCTGGACCGCGGGTCTGCCCGGCACGCTCGCCGAGGTCCCCCTCGAGCCGTTTACCAACGGGACCCCGCGCCCGATCACGGGCGACGATCTGCTCGTCACGTCGGTGGGATTCGCCCTGGGCAAGGCCTTCTACACGTCGAGCGACGCAAACGGCGGCGGGAACTTCGGACGGATCGACCTCAGCACGATGCGCACGCAGCGGCTCCTGAGCGATCTGCGAGGGGCACACGGCATCACGTTCGACTCCTCGTCCGGCTCGCTGTTCCTCTTCGGCAGCTTCTCGATCCTACAGATCGACTCGGGCACCCCGACGGTGGTCTCGTCGCAACGCAACGTCCTGGGGCTGCGCTTCGACCAGGGCACCGTGGACGGACGCGGCCATCTGTTCGCGGCCGACAACGGCGGCAAGCTCGTCTTCGTCGACTACTCCGCGACGCGCCGGATCGGCGACGAGCGGAACCGGGTGGAGACCCGTTTCCTCGACCCCGCCCTCGACGACCTCGCGCCGCTGACGGGACCCGGCGCGAAGCCCGCGGCCGCGGCGAAGTCACACACCGCCCTGTTCCTGTTGGTCGGGGTCGCGCTCGCCGTCGTCATCGTGGCCGCGGTCGTCACCCGACGGCGGCGCGCGTAACGACGCGAGCGCCATGGATCCGGGTGAACGCGTGCGCTGGGTGCTCGAGACGGCGACCGCCGTCCTCCATGGACGGGTCTCGGCGGAGCAGGGCACCCAGGCGGTCCGTCTCCAGCAGGACCAGCTGGTCGTGCTCCTCCGCCGCGACCGCGACGCGGTGACCCGGCGGGAGTCGGAAGCGGTCGCCGTCCGTCTGCGGCTGCTCGCCGAGCAGCTCGTCGACTCTGCCGAGGCGCGCGACGATCCCGAGGGCTATCTGGCGCTGGCCGAGGCCCTCGGGGAGATGGCAGCCGTCCTGCGGTGAAAGCAGCACGCAGTCGGGCAGAACCCCTGGGAAGGGAAGGGCCGAGGGTGCCGCAAGAGGGGGGAACCGCAGCCCCCTCGGCCGAACCTTCCACCTGACCCTTCGGCAGAACCCGGGCCGAACTGTAGGGAAATCTCGGCGCCACGGGTGTCAACCCCCGCCTGGGTCATCCTGAAAATGATCCTCAAGCGCATGCATCGCGCTTTCGATGAATGGAATGCGAGTTCTCCTGACAAAGGCAAAGCCACCGGAAGGTGGCGACGCAAAGTCACGGGGCCCAGCACTGTCGACGATGACAGGAGCGGCCGGCCGGACTACCTGGAGGTGTCTCCTCGGCGACGGGGCGGGGCCCACGGGCGGATGAACGGGGCCTCGCTCCATCCATTGCAATTCATCGAGCCGAAGGAGCAACACCCATGCTGGAAATGCTGCGCAAGCGGCGTGAGGACGACGAGGGCTTCACCCTCATCGAGCTCATGGTGGTCGTCCTGATCATTGCGATCCTCATCGCCATCGCGATCCCGACGTTCCTCGGCGCCCGTCAGCGCGCTCAGGACCGGGCCGCACAGTCGAACGTCCGCAACGCCTTCACCGCGGAGAAGACGTTCTACACCGACGGCCAGGCCTACACCCAGACCGTTTCCGATATGACGGCGATCGAGCCGTCGCTCACGTACACGACGAACGCCGCCTCGTTGGCCGCGACCGGCAACCTCGTCTACCTGAACGTCTCCACGACAACCACCACCAACGACACGGTGATCCTCGGTGCGCAGAGCGGCTCGGGCAAGTGCTTCTGGCTCAAGGACAACACCGCAACGGGCACGAAGTACGCGACGACCACCGCCACTCCGTGCGCCAACCCGGGAGCGGCTGCCATCACCGGCGCCTCCTGGTAAGCCAGCAGTAGGACTCCTGTAGACACCCGAGACCCTGAGAGGGAGCGGCTCCCGCCGCTCCCTCTCTCGCGTCCGGCGTTAGGGTCGACGGCGTGCGGATCACCGACCTCCGGACCCCGGCACTGCTGGTCGACGTCGACGCGCTCGAGCACAACCTGGCGACGATGGCCGACGCGTTGCCGGGCGCGCGGCTGCGTCCCCACGTCAAGGCGCACAAGTGCACGATGCTCGCCCAGCGCCAGTGCGAGCTGGGCCACCCGGGCTTCACGGCCGCGACGATCCACGAGATCGAAGGCCTGGTGGCGGCCGGGCTGGTCGAGGACCTCCTGCTCGCCAACGAGGTGCTCGACGCCCACCGCCTCGGGCGCCTGATCGTCACCCACAACGCGCGCATCACCGTGGCCGTCGACTCCGAGGCGACCATCGATGCCGCGGTCGAAGGCGGCCTGCACGAGGTGGTCGTCGACGTCAACGTCGGCATGCCGCGCTGCGGCTGCCCGCCCGACGACGCGGGCCGCCTGGGCGACCTCGCCCGTCGCCGCGGGCTGTCGGTGCGCGGCGTCATGGGCTACGAGGGCCACATGGTGCTGGTGGCGGACCGCGACCAGCGGGCCGAGGGTGTGGAGAAGGCGATGCTCGACCTGCAGCTCGCGCACCAGGCCGTCGGCGGTGACCTCGTGTCGGCGGGCGGCACGGGCACCTACGACCTCAACCGGTGGGCGACCGAGATCCAGGCCGGTTCCTACGCCCTGATGGACACTGCGTACGCCAAGACCGGCGTCCCCTTCCGTCAGGCCCTTACGGTGCTGGCGACGGTGATCTCGGTGGCCGCGGGCTGGGCGGTGGCCGACTGCGGGCTGAAGGCGCTCGGCATGGACCACGGCAACCCGTCGATCGACGGCGCCACCGTCCTCTACTGCTCCGACGAGCACATCACCTTCGTCCCCGACGAGAGCCGGCGGGTACGCGTCGGCGATCGGGTCCGCGTCATCCCCGCGCACGTCGATCCCACCGTCGCGTACCACGCGCACCTCTACCTCGTCGACGGCGACGACGTGGTCGACACCTGGCCCGTCGACCTCCGCGGCTGGTAGCCGCGAGGGTGCGCCGCGGCCTCGCCTCGCCGCGCGTTCTTTTCGCGCTCAACCACCGTCGCGGTGGTCGCGCGTACCGAGAAGTCGAAGGCGTGCGTGGCGTACCCGACGGACCTCGGCCGCGACCGCCGGTTGTCGGCGGGTGAGGTCAGCCCACGTGTAACGGAGAGGCTGCCACCCTGCATCGACGAGGGCGTTCTGCCGTGCGAGATCTCGCTGGAGCGCGGGCCCGGACCCGTGCGTCTCGAGCCCGTCGAGCTCGATGAACAGCTTCGCCTCCGGGTACGCGAAGTCGACGCGTGCTATCCAGGTGCCGTCGTCGGCCAGCACGTCGAGCTCCGGCACTGCGGTCGGAAGCGCGAAACCTCGGGCGAGCGACGAGAACTTCGCCTCGAACACGCCGGCCGGGCGGGGGTTGTCGCGCTGCTCGTCGAGGAGCTTACGGAAGACCCGCACGCCTCGCCTCCCCTTGCGCGCAACCCGCTCGAGCGCTGCCTCCGTGGCGTCGAACGCGGCCAGTCGAGTGGACAACGCTCGATGCAGTGCATGGGCCACCGTTCCGACCGGGGCTACCGCGGCCAGGTCGACCAGCGTGCGCATGGGATTCGTCACCGAGATGCCTCGACGCAGAGTGGTGTCGGCGCGCTCGAGATCGGTTGCCCGGTGTACCACCACGTTGCGCAATCGGTGGTGGAGCGGGCGAGGCACGGCGATCTCCACCACGTCTGGCTCCTCGTCGAGCAGACCCCAGATCCACGCTGCGCTCCGGTGCGACGCGGCCGACTCCGCTCCGGCGGCGAGGCACGCGGCCACCACCCGCTGCTCGTATGTGACCGGAGCGCCGGCCACGCGGTACACACCGCGATGCACCCGCTCCCACCGCCCGCTGCCCAGCAGACGTTCGATCATCCGGTACGTGATGAGCTGCATCGCCTGGTCGTGCGTGATGAGGCCCAGCTGGCGTTGGGCGATCGCAGCCAGCCCTCGCTGGATCACGCCCGACAGTTCAGCAGGGGGCTACGACATCATCCCTTCTCGTCGCGCTCAGCCACCGTGACGGTGGTCCAGCGCGACAAGAAGGGTGGTGGCGAGGGCCGAGAAGGCCCGGAAGCGGTGGGAGACGGCCTGCTTCTCGGCCAGGGTCATCTCCGCGAACGTGCGCCCGTCGCCGTCGTCGGGGACGAAGACGGAGTCGTACCCGAACCCGCCGCTTCCGCGCCGCGCTCCGGTGATGACGCCGTCGACCGCGCCCTCGGCCACCAGCTCGCGCCCGTCGGGGAGGCAGGCCGCCGCCACCGTGCGGAAGCGGGCCCGGCGCGAGCCCGGTGGCACGCCGGCCAGCGCGGCGAGCAGCTTGTCGACGTTCTCGTCAGAGGTGGCCGCGGGGCCGGCGAAGCGGGCGGAGCGCACACCCGGCGCGCCGTGGAGCGCGTCGACCTCGAGCCCGGTGTCGTCGGCCACCGCCGGCTCGCCGGTGGCGTCGCGCACCGCGCGTGCCTTCAACAAGGCGTTCTCCACGAGCGTTGCGCCCGTCTCCTCGACATCGGGCACCGACGCGGGCCGGGCCACCACCTCGAAACCGTCGAGCAGGTCCTCGATCTCGCGGGCCTTGTCGGGGTTGGCCGTGGCGAGGACGAGCCTCACGAACGCGGCGCGGGCGGTGTCGCCAGCACCTCGGCCTGGTGGTCGAGGATCTCGGCGATGCCGTGCTCGGCCAGACCGAGGAGGTCATCGAGCTCGCTGCGGCTGAACGGAAGTCCCTCGGCCGTCCCCTGCACCTCGATGAAGCGCCCGGTGGACGTCATGACGATGTTCATGTCGACCTCGGCGCGCACGTCCTCGGAGTAGTCGAGGTCGAGCAGCGCGACCGCGTCGACGACGCCCACCGACACCGCCGCGCAGGCGGCTTCGAGGGGATGGGCCTGGAGCCGTCCGGCCTGCACCAAACGCGTGCACGCGTCGTGCAGGGCGACGTAGGCCCCACAGATCGACGCGGTGCGCGTGCCGCCGTCGGCCTGCAGGACGTCGCAGTCGATCAGGATCTGCCGCTCCCCCAGCACCACCATCTCGGTGACGGCCCGGAGCGACCGGCCGATCAGCCGTTGGATCTCCTGCGTACGTCCGGACGGCCGCCCGCGCACGACCTCTCGATCGGTGCGCTCGCTGGTCGACCCGGGCAGCATCGCGTATTCGGCGGTGACCCAGCCCTTGCCCCTGCCGCGCATCCACGGCGGCACCTTCTCGTCGACCGATGCGGTGCACAGCACGCGCGTCCGCCCCATCGAGATCAACACCGACCCGGCCGCGAACTCGGTGTAGTCGCGCTCGAACACGATCGGACGCAGCTGGTCGGGCTGTCGCCCGTCGCGCCGGGCGCTCACGCGACGGTGTACCGTGTGTTGTGCGCGGCGAGCTCGGCGGACGCACCGAACGCGTCGGAGCCCTCGTCGAGACTGCGGACGGGGTCGAGCGTGGGCCACAGGTGGGTGAGGAGCAGACGGCGCGCGCCCGCCGCCCGGGCCGACGTGCCTGCCTGGCGGGCGCTCATGTGCTGCACCTTCCCCTCCTCGTCGGACGCGAGCGTTGCCTCGCACAACGCGAGGTCGAGCGCCGGTCCGAGTGCCTCGAGCGACCAATCGGGACCGGAGTCGGCAGAGTAACCGAGCGAGCCGCCGCCACCATCGATGCGCACCGCGAGCGTCTCGACCCCGTGATCGGTGCGCGAGAAGGAGACGTCGAGCCCATTCACCGCGACGCGATCGCCGTCGGCCACCTCGTGCCACGCGAACGTGGGCTCGAGGTCGAAATAGGCGCGGTCGCGCAGGCCGGGCGGTGCGTAGACGGGCACACCGGCACGCGCAGGGGTCCCGTAGCGGCAGGCGACGAAGTAGCCCTCGAGGTCGTGCCAGTGGTCGGGGTGCTCGTGGCTGAGCACGACGGCGTCGACGTCGAGCAGGCCCACGTGCTCCTGCAGAGTCGCGAGCGTGCCGGGGCCCGCGTCGAGCCACACGCTGGTGGCGCCGCTGCGAACGAGGTAGCCGCTGCACGCGCCGCCCGGCCGGGCGTACGAGCCCGAGCATCCGAGCACGGTCACCGTGAGGCCGCTCACCAGACCCACGCCTCCGCCCCTCCGAGCTCGGGCCCGAGCAGCCGGCTCCCCAGCTCCTTGAACCAATCGATGTCGCCCGATGAGACGAACCGGTGACGACCCTTGCCACCGCCAGTGCCCGACCGGCGTACGAGCCCGGTCTCGTGCAGCAGGGCGCGCACCTCGAACGCGGTCTCGTCGGCCGACGAGACGAGCACGATCTCGCGGCCCATGACATCGCCGATGGTGCGGGCGAGGAACGGGTAGTGCGTGCAACCGAGGAGCAGGGTGTCGACGCCCGCGTCCTTGACCGGCGCCAACAGCCGCTCGGCGAGCACGTGCACCTGCTCGCTCCGCGTGTCGCCCCGCTCCACGAACTCGACGAACCCCGGGCAGGCCGCGCACGTGACCGTGACGGGCGCCCGGGTGGCGGCGAAGGCGCGCGGGTACGCGCCCGAGCCGATGGCACCGACCGTGCCGATGACGCCAACGCTGCCGTTGCGTGTGGCGCGCACGGCCGCCCGCACGCCCGGGTCGATCACACCGACGATGGGCACGTCGTGCTCGAAGTGGAGCAGGTCGAGCGCGGCGGCCGACGCGGTGTTGCACGCGACGACCACCATCTTGACGTCGTGCTCCGCCACCAGCAGCTCGGTGATCTGCTGCGCGAACTCGCGCACGTCGTGGAGCGGGCGAGGCCCATAGGGGTAGCGCCCCGTGTCGCCGAAGTACACCAGGTCCTCGTCGGGCAGCAGGTCGATGAGGGCGCGGGCGACGGTGAGCCCCCCGAAGCCGCTGTCGAACATGCCGATGGGCCGGTCGTCCACGATGCGCTTATGCGGCGGCCATCAGAAGTAGACGATCTTCTCGGCCCGCTCGACCACGTCGTCGATGTCGTCGGTCCAGGCGCCGGTGGAGAGGTACTTCCAGCCACCGTCGCTCGAAAGGGTCACGATCACGCCCGTGTCGATCTGCGCGGCCGCCTTGGCCGCGCCCGCCATGGCCGCGCCCGTCGAGATGCCCGCGAACACACTCGCCTCCTCGGTGAGGCGACGCGTCCACTCGATGGACTCACGCGGTCGCACGATCACCTTGCGATCGAGCACGTCGGGATCGAACACCTCGGGCACGAAGCCGTCGTCGAGGTTGCGGAGCCCCTCCACTCGCTCTCCGGCCGGGGGCTCGACCGCCCACACCTGCACGTCGGGCTTGCGCTCCTTGAGGAAACGGCCGACGCCCATGAGCGTGCCGCTCGTGCCGAGCCCGGCGACGAAGTGGGTGATGTCGGGGCAGTCGCGCAGGATCTCGGGGCCCGTCGTCTCGTAGTGCGCGCGCGGGTTGGCGGGGTTGCCGTACTGGTAGAGGAACGCGACGTCGTCCATCTCCTTGACCAGACGTTGCGCCATGCGGACCGCGCCGTTGGACCCCTCGGCGCCCGGCGAGACGATGATCTCGGCGCCGAAGATCTCGAGCAGTTGCCGGCGCTCCACGGAGACGTTCTCCGGCATGACGACCTTCAGCCGGTAACCCTTGAGCCGGCAGATCAGCGCGAGCCCGATCCCCGTGTTGCCCGACGACGGCTCGAGGATCGTGCACCCGGGCGTGAGGGTGCCGTCGGCCTCAGCCGCCTCGATCATGAACTTGGCGATGCGGTCCTTGACCGAGCCACCCGGGTTCTGTCCCTCGAGCTTGACGAGGATGCGGACACCCGGGTTGGGGCTGAGCCGGCTGACCTCGACCAGAGGCGTGTCACCGATGAGGTCGAGGACGGAGCGGGCCGCGGGCACGACTACCCGCCGGCGACGGCCGGCAGGATGGAGATGACGTCGTCGCCCGAGACCTTGGTGTCGAGCTTCTCGAGGTATCGCACGTCTTCGTCGTTGCGATAGACGTTGACGAACTTGTGCATCGTGCCGTCGTCCTGCACGAGCTGCCCGGCGAGGAGCGGGAACTGGCGGACGAGGTCTTCGAAGACCTCGCCCACGGTCGACCCGTTGGCCTGCACCGTCGCTTGACCGCCCGCGCTGTTGCGCAGGACGGTGGGAAGACGAACTTCGACCGGCATCCTCCTGATCCTACCGACGTTCCAGAGCAACCGGCTCTTCCGTGACGGTGCCGTCGACGATGCGGTAGGAACGGAGCCGCGGCTCGGCTTCGCTGAGCGACACGATCACGTAGTGCCACGCGGGGTCGGGGGCCTGGGCCACGTCGGTGGGCGACGGATACGGCTCGGTGTGGGTGTGCGAGTGGTAGACGCCGATGATGTCGAGGCCCCGGCTCTGCGCGTCGCGATCGGCCCGCAGCATGTCCTGGCTGTTCACCGTGTACAGGCGGGCGGATGCCGCGTCGTTGCGACAGCGGTACGCGACCATCACCTTGCCCGTGCCCAGGGGACCGGCCAGCAGACCGCACGCTTCGTCGGGCAGGTCGTCGAGACTGTGGCCGACCATGGCGAAGTACGTGAGCTCGCTCAGCCGCAGCATCGGCGCCGAGGGTACTGCCGGTAGCGTGGACCCGGCATGGCATCGAAACGCCCGGCCGGGCCGAAGCCCATCGCCACCAACCGCAAGGCCCGTCACGACTACGACGTGATCGACACCTTCGAGTGCGGGATCGTGCTGGTGGGCAGCGAGGTGAAGTCGCTCCGCGACGGCAAGGCGCAGCTCAAGGATTCGTACGCGCGCGTCGAGTCCGGTGAGCTGTGGCTTCTCGGCGTGCACATACCTCCGTACTCTCACGCGCACGGCACCGACGGCCACGAGCCCGAGCGGCGCCGCAAGCTGCTGCTGCACCGGTCGGAGATCGACGAGCTGGTCGGGCGGACGCAGCAGGAGTCGCTCACGCTCGTTCCGCTGTCGATGTACTTCAAGGACGGAAGAGCCAAGGTGGAGCTGGCGCTGGCCCGGGGACGCAAGCGCTACGACAAGCGCCAGGTCATCGCCGAGCGCGACGCCAACCGCGAGGCCGAGCGGGCGATGTCCGCGGCCCGACGCGGGGGCGTGGGCAACCGCCGGAGGATCTGACGGTCACGGCCGGCCGGTACACTGGTGCGGCAACACAGCGTCATTTGACATGGGGGTGCCAGGTCTCGACTTCGGTCGTCGAGACGGGAGAAGCGAGCCGTGGTCTCCGGAGCCACGTAAAAGAGCCGGAAAACAAACACAAACGCCGACGACAACGTCGCGCTCGCTGCCTAAACCACAGCGATGTCCGGCCGGTCCCAGCCCTGCGGGCCGGGTCCGGGCATCATCTCGCAGGGCTCACCTGACCGGCCTCGTCAACGGGTCGGACAGGGACACTTCAGTTGACTGGGGCTCCTCGCCGATGCCGGCGACAGCGAGGAGCCCGAGATCTCACCGCCGGCTGCGCTCGGAGAAGTCCCGTCGAGAAGCTGAAGGACGCGGGTTCGATTCCCGCCACCTCCACCGTTCTCACGTCACGCCGCAATAGTTGCTGCTCGGGCCTCCCTCGAGGAGGCACACCAACACTTCTTGTCGTACGCAGCGGTTCACGACGGTCGCGTACGACAAGAAGGGTTGGGGCGAAGCCCAGGAGCCCCCAATCCGATTCGGATTGGAGGCTCCCGGGGTTGCCATGTCACGGTCGTCGCCAAGACCGTGACTCAGCTCTGGGCGATCCGGTCGTGCGGCTCAGCCGTGCGAGAACCCGTACTTCACGGTGCTGCCGTGGCTGAAACCGTGGTTGATCTTCTTCATGGCTCCCCCTCTTGCTTCGCCCGAATGATTTACTCGGGCTCCTACTGAGAGCAGCGTGCGCCTCGGGGTTTGGACGGCCCTTGGATCCGGCCTGGATCGGCGTCGTGCTGGCATCACCGAGGGGATGCCGGGAGGCGCCCTTCCGGTGAAGGCGCAGCCTCCGCACAATGGGGTGATGCTGCCGGTGTGGATGGCATCCCGGACGCAGCTGCGGCGGCGTCGGGGTGCCACGGTCGGGCTTGCGCTCCTGGTGGGGCTGGCGGGGGGCGTCGTGCTGGTGGCCGCCTCTGGCGCCAGCCGCACCCGCACGGCGATGACGCGCTTCGTCGCGTACAGCCGCCCCGAGGACGTCGTCGTGATCGTGAACGGGGCGCAGGGCGACCCGTCGGATCCGGCCGTCTTCGCGCACGGCCTCGCCACCCGTCGCCGCGTGCTGGCCCTCCCTCAGATCGCGGAGGCGGGTCGCGCCCCGTACCTGTTCCTGTCGCCCGACAGAGCGGGGACACAGGTCGGTTCGATCAACCCCTTCGGCGCCGCCGACGACCACACCTTCCGCACCATCGACCGGCCGCTCGTGCTCCGGGGCCGCCTCGCCCGCGTCGAACGACCCGACGAGGTCGTGGTCGACGACCTCACCGCGGCCCGGCGCCACTTGCACGTCGGCAGCCGGGTGACGATGTGGGCGTTCTCCGCCCAGCAGAACGAGGAGACGAACGCGACCGGGTCGGGGAAGGTCCCCGCGCCCGAGGGACCCCGCTATACCTTCCGCGTGGTCGGGATCGTGCGCGACCCCTCGACCGTCAGCGCCCCGCCGCCGGACGTGACCCGTGACGCGATCTACCAGAGCACCGGCGGCATGTTCCTGACGCCGGCGTTCCTCCGCCGCTTCGCCCACGACGCGGGCACGCCGGTCGAGGTGCTCCCCGGCATGGAGTGGTTCCGCATCCGTCTCCGCCATGGCCCGGCCGACCTGCCCGCGTTCGAACAGGGTGTCCGCCGAGCCGTCGACCCCGGCGACGGCCAGGTCCACCCCGGCTCCGACATCCAGACCGCGGCCGACAAGGCGCAGCGATCCATCCATCTCGAGGCGATCGCCCTCGTCACCTTCGGCGGCCTGGCGGCGGTGGCCGCCCTCCTCGTCGTCGGCCAGGCGCTGGGCCGCCAGGTGGCGTCAGACGCCCGCTTCAACCCGACGCTGTCCGCCCTGGGCCTGAACCGCGCCCAGCTCGTCCTCGTGCCCCTCGTGCGGGCTGCCGTCATCGCCGTCGGCGGCGGCGCCACCGCCGCGGTCGTGGGCTTCGCCCTCTCTCCGCTCACGCCGATCGGGCTGGCCCGCCGGGCCGAGATCCACCCCGGGTTCTCCGTCAACGTGGCCGTGCTGGCGTTCGGCTCCGTCTGCGTCGCGGCCACGGTTCTGCTGCGCGCCCTCTTGCCCGCGTGGCGCGCCGCCCGCACGCTGCCGGACGCGGGCCACGAGCAGGCACCGGCCCGGCCCGGCCTGTTGCTCGGCGCGGTGGCCGGCTCGGGTCTGGGCCCCGCCGCCGTTGCCGGGATGGGGATGTCGTTCGAACGCGGACGGGGGCTCGCCTTCCGCACCGCCCTGCTCGGGACCGTGGTGGCCGTGGCGGGCGTGGTCGCGGCCGTGACCTTCGGCGTCAGCCTCCGCCACCTGGTCGACCATCCCGTCGAGCAGGGCTGGAACTGGGACGTGGTCGTCGGCAACCCGCACAGCAGCGAGGGCCTCATGGGCGACCCGGCCGCGGGCCCGCTCCACGACGAGATGGTGCGGCTGCTGGCCACCAACCGGTACGTCGCCTCCTTCGCGGGGTTCGTTCCCGTCGACGCGATCACCGTCGACGGCCATCAGGTGGACATCGTCGGCGTCGATTCGGAGAAGGGCTCGGTGTTCGGTCGCATCATCGAAGGGCGGGCCCCGGGCTCGGCCGACGAGATCGTGCTCGGCCGGGACGCCCTCGCAAAGCTTCACAAAGGCATCGGCCAGAGCGTCACGGCGCAGGCGGGCGATCGACGCATCACCATGCGGATCGTCGGCGCCTCGCTGCAGCCCACCGCCGGCGACCTGTCGCCCCGGCTCTCCCGCGGCGGTGCCACCACCGTCGCGGCGCTGCAACGTCTCGGTGTGGACGTGCCTGTCCTCCAGTTCGCGGTTCGGTACCGCCCCGGCGTCGACACCCGAGCGGCCCGCACGTCGTTGCTCGACGACTTCGGTCGTGAGGTGCTCCGGCCCTACCCGGGTGGCGAGGTGGGTGACCTCGCGCGGGTGGACTTCCTGCCCTCGGTGCTCGCAGGGCTCTTGGTGGTGCTGGCCGTCGGCGCGCTGGCACTGACCCTCGTCGGCTCGGTGCGTCGCCATCGGCGCGATCTCGCGATCCTGAAGACGATCGGCTTCGTGCGCGGACAGGTCTTCGCCACCGTGGCCTGGCAGGCGACGGCGCTGGCGGCCGGCGCGCTGGTGGTCGGAGTCCCCTGCGGCATGGCGGTCGGGCGGTGGACGTGGGACCTCGTCGCCGGCGGTGTCGGGAGCGTCTCGCCACCGATCGTGCCGCTCGTGGGCGTGCTCGCCATCGGCGCGGCCACGCTCGTGGTCGCAAACCTCCTCGCGGGCGGCCCCGGCTGGGCTGCCGGGCGCGTCCCGCCGGCCGAGGTCCTCCGGGCCGAGTGACGGCGCCGCGCCGCGCGCCCACGGCCCTCTCGTCGACCGCGCCCTAGTCTGCAGCCCGTGAGACGCGGTCCGCGCGCCCCGACGCGAGAGCGTCTCATCACCGTCGCCGTCGTCGCCGGTGCAGTGCTGTTCGTGCTCTGGCAGTTGCAGCCGTCGCTGCTGTTCTCGAGCACGACACCCACGGGCGGCGACACCGGCGGCTACGTGTGGGGACCGCAGTACATGCGCGAGCACCTCCTACCGCACGGGCATCTCACCGGCTGGACGATGGACTGGCACGCGGGCCTGGCCGCCTTCGTCTTCTACTTCCCGCTCCCGTCGTTGGTCATCGCAGTCGCCAGCCTTGTGCTCCCCTACGCGGTGACGTTCAAGGTCGTGAGCGCGCTGGGCCTGCTGACACTCCCCGTCGCCGCGTGGGCGTTCGGTCGGCTGACACGCCTCCGCTTCCCCGTGCCCGCGCTCATGGCCGTGACGAGCGTGGTCTTCCTCTTCGACCACTTCGCACCCCGAGCGCGCGGCGGCGATGTCATCTCGACCGTGCGCGGCGAGTTCGCGTTCTCCTTCGGGCTCGCGCTCGCGCTGCTCTTCCTCGGCCTCGTCGCGCGCGGCCTCGAGACCGGACGTCACCGCGCGTCGGCCGCCGTCGTGCTCGGCGTCACCGTGCTGAGCCACGTCTTCGCCGTCGTCTTCTCGCTCGCGGGCGCCGCGCTGCTGCTCGTCTTCCGCCGCAGCCGGGCAGGTCTCGTCCATGTCGCGGTCACGGTCGGCGTGGGCCTGCTGCTCGCCGCCTTCTGGCTCGTGCCGCTGCAGTGGCGTTACGCCTACGTCCCGCCGACGCGCATCGCCCAGGTCGGGCACTACCTCACCAACGTGTTTCCGTTCGTGAACTCCTGCGCCGACTCCGCCCACTGCGGGCGCGGGCGGTTCCTCTTCAGCCACGTCTGGCACCTCTTCCCGGTGACCGTGCTCGCGGTGACGGGAATCACCCTGGCCGTCCGCCGCCGCCAGCACGTGCTGCTCGCGCTGGGCGCGCTCGGCGCGCTCATGGCTCTCGCGTTCGTGCTCAAGCCCTCGGCCCGACTGCAGAACGACCGCTTCCTGCCGTTCTGGTTCCTCTCCCTCTACCTGCTGGCCGCATACGCCGTGGGCGAGCTGGGTCATCTCGCCCAGGACCTCGTGGCGCGCCGGCGGCGGCGTTACGCGGGGCCACGCGGCACCGAGCCCGCCCTGGTCGCCGCGGTACCGATCGTGGCCTTCGTCCTCGTCATGTGGCTCGTCGGGATCCCGGTGGCCGCCGCCCCGCGCGGGCTGCCGTTGCACGTGACCGACCGGAGCGACGTGCGGGGGTTCATCACCTCCGTGTACGGCGGCTACGAACGTCAGGCGGGGGCCCGCGAGTACCGCGACCTCATGCGGACCCTCGACGCGGTTGGCCGCGACCACGGCTGCGGACGCTTCATGGGCGAGGCCGACCTGCACCCGCTGATCTCCTACGGCAGCTTCAACGCCCTGCTCCTCGTGCCGTACTTCACCGACGGGTGCGTCACGACGGTGAACGAGGGGCTCGAGGTCTCGGCGACCGCGCCCTACGAGCAGCTCCTCAAGAAGGAGCTCTCGCAACTTCCGTTTCTCAGCCTGCAGAATCTTCCCTACGGCCGGCTCGACGTGGCCCGCGGGGTCGACCATCTCCAGTTGCTGGGCGCGCGCTACTACGCGGCCTACACCGCCGGCGCGCGTCGTCAGGCCGACGCCGAGCCGCGCCTCGAGCGGCTCGCCGACGCAGGCAAGTGGCGCGTGTACCGGGTCGCGGACACCGCGCTCGTCACGCCGCTGAGGTTCCAGCCCGCGGTCGTCACCGGGATCGGCGGGCCCGGCCGTTCGTGGACCGCGGTGGGGGTCGACTTCTTCCAGCGCGACCCGTCGGCCTGGGAGGTGCCGTTGCTGGCCTCGGGCCCCCGCGACTGGCCACGGGTCGCGGCGCGACCACAGCCCGCGAAGCACACCAAGGACGGCCTCGTCGTGCTCGGCTCGACGGTCGACGTCGCCGCGCTACGACACCCGGTGACGCCGGCACGGGTGAGCAACGTGCGTCTCGACGACGACCGCGTGTCGTTCGACGTCGACCGCCCGGGCGCGCCCGTGCTCGTGCGGGTCTCGTACTTCCCCAACTGGCGGGCGACGGGCGCACGCGGGCCCTGGCGCGCCACTCCCAACTTCATGGTCGTCGTGCCGACCGCCCGGCACGTGTCCCTCCACTACGGTCGCACTCCGGTCGACACCGCCGGCACGGGGCTGAGCCTGCTCGGCGCGGCAGCGGTCGTCGTCCTCGCCTGGGCCGACCGCGCCAGGGCGGGCGCACCCGACCCCGATCCCGCACCCGCACCGGCTGCCGCCCCGACAGGTCCCGCGCGTCGCCCCGCGCCGGTCTCCCGGAAGCAGGGCCGTTCGAGATCTCGCCGCCGACGTCGCTGAGGTTCAGCGCTCCTCGCGGACCGCGAAGCGCTCGACGTAGAACCGCAGGGCGCGCCGCCGCTCCTCACGATCGAGACCGAAGTCCGCCAGGTCGTAGATCAGGCCTCCGTGACGACCCCGCGGGTGATCGGCCATGAACGAGTCCATCGCGGCGCGCGCCTCGGGTGTCATGGCTTGGCCCGCCACCCGGTAGATGCGCTCGACCATGGCGACGTCGTCGGCCATGAACTCGTCGAAGCGAACGTCGAGCGACTGGTCGGCGGGCAGGACGTCGCGCTCGTCGACGCACGCGTGGAGCATGTCCTCGACGCGGTCGGCCCAGTAACGGCCGATCTTCCGGGGGTCGACGCGTTCGTGGCTGAGCCGGGCCGAGTAGCTGATCATGGTGGCGAGCGACGCGGTGATCGACACCGGATCTCGGTGGGTCACCACGAACGTGGCGTCGGGGAAGGTGGCCATCAGGGGCCGGAACTGCTCGAGGTGTTGGGGCGACTTCAAGACCCACCTGACACCGCCGCGCTGCCACTGCAGCACCTTCAGCACCGTCTCGAGGTAGCGGTACGTCGGTGACTGGTCGGTGGACTTGTACCAGTCGCGCCAGGTGGGCATGACGGCCATCGTCTCGAACAGCATCGTGGAGAAGTCGATGGCGAGCAGCTGGATCTCCTCGTGCACGTGATGGGTCGTCATCTCGTGCATCCGTCTGAAGAGGGGCAGCGCGGCGTTGAGCACACCGAGCGCCTGTTCCGTGCGGGCGACGCGCGGGTCGGGCTCGTCGCGCCGCTGCCGTTCGTCGTCGGCGAGGACGGGCTCGAGGCTCTCCCAGTACGGAAGCGAGCGCAGGGCGGGGTCGGCCGACATGAGGTTGTGCAGATGCGTCGTCCCCGTGCGCGGCAGTCCCGCGATGACGATGGGACGCTCGATGCGCAGCGCGTGGATCTCGGGATGGCGCTTGAGCACGTCCTCCACGAGCAACCGGTTCTTCAACAACGTCACGAGCTGCGACCAGGTGGTCGTCACGCCGGCCGGGCTCAGTCCCGCCTCGGTCCGGAGCGCGCCGCACAGCACCGCGAGCGGCTCGCGGAAGCGGGGGTCACCGAAGTCGTCGAGGCCGGTCTGCTCAGCTGCCGCCTCGAGCAGCTCGTCGGGCTCGAGATGCAGGTCGGCGCCCATCGCCGTCATCGCGGTGCGGATCGCTTCGACGTCCGCGGGAAAGCGGGGGGACGCGAGGTCGTCGATGCGCACGTCGGCGGGCCGAGTCGCCACCGCTAACCGCCCGATTCGGCCAGGGGAACCACGCGCGCGGTGGGCCGCGACGGCGTGGCCTCCGGGTGGAACCACCGGAACCAGATTCGACCGCGCGGGTGGCCGGCCGTCGACACCCAGTTGGGATGGCCGGGGTCACGCGGCGCGACCACGATCACCCACGATCCGTCGGCGCGATAGGTGAGCTGCCCACCGTTGATCGTCACGCGCTCGTAGTCGTAGTTGTAGGTGTGCAGGAACGGGTTCCAGAGGCACATGTTCCAGAACGCGCACTCGGGTGAGGTGCCCTCGATCACAAGCGCCTCGTCGTCCGCCAGGTCGAAGCTGCCCATGGCGTACGCGGCGTCGCCTGCCGCCCACCCGTAGGTGACCTGAGGGACGCCATAGGGCTCGTCGACCGAGTTGGGCTCGCCGAGCGCGAGCGGCACGAGCTTGGCCTGTTCCTCGATCCACGTGCGGGCGGCGCGGAAACGACGGGCCAGCGCGGAGTCGTCCTCGCGCCAGGTGCGCGGCGGGTCGACGGCCTCGATGTGCCACTCGGCGCGACGACCGACGACCGGGTCGACGAGGTAGCAGCGCGTGATCGCGCACACCGCCTCGGGCTCGAGCTCGAGCCACGTCCCCGCGTGGGCCTCGGGACTGAGGACCAGCTCGAAGCAACCGTCTGCGTCGATGTCGAGGGCGCGATCGTTGACGGTGCCGACGATGCGCTCCGAGTAGCGACCGTCGTCGGGCCCGCCGTAGACGGTCAGCGACAGGTAGACCGCGTCACCCTTCCGTCCCCGGACGCGGTACGTGCGGCGGGGGTCGATGGGTGCGAACTGGTAGAACGCGTCAGCGTTGTCGCCGCCCCACTTCTTGTAGGGCCCCACGATGTCGACGAACCGCGGCCGGTCGGGGTCGGCCCACACGTACACGTCGAACGCGACCTGCAGCACCGAGAAGGCCCACTTGTAGCCCTCGAGCACGCTCTGGGTGTCGAGCGGTTGCGCCGACTCGCCCAGGAACTTCGCCTCGAGGCCCCGCACCGCGTCGATCAACGCGTGGAACGCCTCACTCGTGCGCAGTCCCCTGTCGGTCACCGCCGGGCACTCTATGCCGCCGCTCGCGGCCGCGGCGCGGGTGCAAGGATGAGCGCCCGATGGAGCCCGACCGGTCTCGAGAGCGCATCATCACGCTCGCCGTCGTCGCGGGCGCCGCGCTCTTCGTCTTCCTGCAACTGCAGCCCGCCATGCTGTTCAAGCACACCACGCCGACGGGCAGCGACCTCGGTGGTCACATCTGGGAGCCCAACTACCTGCGCGGGCACCTTCTCCCCCACGGCCGGCTCACCGGCTGGGCCCCCGACTGGCACGCGGGTGTGCCCGCGCTCGTGTTCTACTTCCCGTTCCCCGCGCTCGTGATCGCGCTGTTGAGCGCGGTCCTCCCGTACACGATCACGTTCAAGCTCGTGCTCGCGCTCAGCCTGACGAGCGTCCCGGTCGCGGCGTGGGCGTTCGGGCGACTCTCGGGTCTGCGCTTCCCTGCGCCCGCGCTCATGGCCGTCGTCGCGGTGCCCTTCCTGTTCGACCACTTCCAACCCCAGACCCGGGGTGGCGACGTCATCTCGACGTTGCGCGGCGAGTACGCGTTCGCCATCGGGCTCCCGCTCGCCCTGTTGTTCCTCGGGCTGCTCGCCCGGTCGCTCGACACCCGTCGTCACCAGGCCGCGGCCGCCGTGCTCCTTGGGCTCGTCGTGCTGTCCCACATCTTCACGACGCTCTTCGCGCTGGCCGGCGCCGCGGTCATCGCCCTCATTCGACCGAGCCGGCGGCGCTTCCTCGACGCCGCGTTCGTCGTCGCCGCGGGCGGGCTGCTCGCGGGGTTCTGGTTGGTCCCGCTGCGCTTTCGCTACGGGTACGCGCCCCCGGGCCTGCACGACCACGTCGGCAAGTACTTCCAGAACCTCTTCCCGTTCGCCAGCCGTTGCGCGGTCCGGGGCCAGTGCCAACCCGGACAGTTCCTGACCGACGAGACGTGGCACCTCGGCGTGGTGACGCTGCTGGCCGTCGTCGGCGTCGTCATCAGCGCGCGACGGGGGCTTCGCATCGGCCTGGCCATCGGCGCGCTCGCGCTGGCGATGGCGGTCGGCTTCGTCGTCGTGCCCGGCGGCCGGCTGCAGAACGACCGCTTCCTGCCGTTCTGGTTCCTGGGTCTCTACCTGCTCGCCGCGCTCGGGGTGGCAGAGGGAGGCCACGAGCTCCAGGAATGGCGGGCACGACGCCGGGCGCGGGGGCGGGGGCGGGGGCGGGCGCGGGACGCGTCGGCGGGCGACGTCCGCCCCGCGGTCCCCACGATCCTGCCGGTCGCGGGACTCGCGTTCGTCGTCCTGCTCATCGGCCTGCCGCTGCGCTCGGTGCCGGGCTGGCTCCCCGTCCACACCGTCGACCGCGGCAAGGTCCGCCTCACCATGGACTTCGCCCTCGGCGGCTACGAGGGACGCCCGGGTTGGCACGAGTACGACGCCCTGATGACCACGATGGACCGCGTCGGGCGCGAGCACGGTTGCGGGCGCGCCTTCGCCGAGGCGGATCGCCCCGCGTTCTCGCGGTTCGGAACGCTTGCCGCGTTCCTGCTGCTGCCGTACTGGACGGACAGCTGCATCGCCACCATCAACGAGGGCCTCGAGGTGTCGGAGACCTCGCTCTACGAGCAACTGGTCAAGGTCGAGCTGACCAAGACGCCGAACATCAACCTCTACGACCTTCCGTACCAGAACCTGGTCGTGGGCCAGGGAGTGGAGCACCTCCAACTCATGGGAGTGCGGTACTACCTCGCCGTCTCGCCGGAGACGAAGGCCCAGGCCGACACCAACCCCGACCTCGTGCGGCGCGCCCGCTCCGGCCCGTGGAACGTCTATGAGGTGCGCGGCGCGCCGCTCGTCGCCCCGCTCGCCTTCCAGCCCGCGGTCATCGAGGGGAAGTACGCCTCCGGCGCGCTGTGGAGCCAGGTAGGGGTGAACTACTTCGAGAAGGACCGTCGCGGACGCGACGTCGCCCTCGCCGCCGGTGGTCCGGACAGCTGGGCGCGCGTGCCGGTGCGCGAGCTCGAACCCACCGCCAATGTCTTCAACCTGCCGGCGATCGGCACCGGAGTGAACGTCGACGCGCCCCGGGTGCAGGTGGCGCCGGCGCGCGTGAGCCGGATCCGGACGAGCGACGATCGCATCTCGTTCGACGTCGACCGCACGGGATCACCCGTGCTCGTGAAGACGTCGTACTTCCCGAACTGGAAGGCGTCCGGCGCGCGTGGCCCGTGGCGCGTCACGCCCAACTTCATGGTCGTCGTGCCGACCTCGCGCCACGTCAGCCTCCACTACGGGTGGACGCCGATCGACCTGCTCGGCTTCGCGCTCACGCTCACCGGCCTCGCCGGCGTCGTGTTGCTCGCCTGGTGGGGCCGGCATCGAGCCGGCGAGGTGGTGCCGGTCGCGCCGGCCCCCGCGCCGGTCGCGCCGTCGCCCCAACGCACCCGCCCGGCGCGCCCGCCGACGTCGAAGTCGCAACGCAAGAAGCGGAAGAGGTCGGGCCGAGCGCGCCGCTGACGTGTCGTGTCCGCTCAGCCGGCGCGGAAGAACGGGTTCCACGGCGACGCGCCTGCCGCGATCACCTCGTCGAGCGTGGGCTCGTGGCGGCTTCCCGCGCGCAGCGCGCCGAGCGTGGCCGCGCGGTTGTTGCCGTACACCTCGTCGCCGTCATCCGCGTCCCAGTCCACCCAGACGGCGGCGATCAACACGAGCTCGTCGACCTGACCACGCGGGATGGCGCCCTCGGACACCGCGTCGACCACCCCGCCCGCGACACCGGCCTGCGCGGGTCCCCACGTGAGGCGGGCGTGCCCGTCGCCGCGCACCTCGGCCTTGTTGACGAAGAGCGTGACCGGCTTGGCCGGAAGGCCGGGCCGCACCACGGCGACGAAGGGTGCGTGACCGTGGGTCGGTGTCGCCAGCGCGGTGGCGAACGCCGCGCCGACCGGGCCGGCCCGGGTGCCGAGCACGGTGTTCACGTGGGCGGCGTTGGCTCCCGACCCCACGAAGCTCTCGCCGATCTGCACGACCGCGACTGTGCTCAGCCGAGCCGCCCGTAGCGGGCCAGCTTCAACTGGTCGGAGCTCACGGTGTCGGGCTTGGTGTCGTAGGCGAGGAGGGCGACGTATCTCGGCACCCGTCCCGCGATCGGCGTGACCCGGTGCATCGAGTTGCGCCCCTCGAAGAGCATCAGGGTGCCCGGCGTCATCGGCACGCGCTCGACCGCCTCGTGCGGCTCGCCCCGGAGCACCCTCGCCACCTCGTCGTACCTCTCGTCGCCGGCGCTGCGGATGCGGCGCGCGCTCACGAAGTCGCCACCCTCCTCGCTGTCCTGGAGCGCGATGGAGACGACGAAGTCGGTCTGGTCGAAGTGCCAGCCCAGCTCGTCGCCCTCGACCATCACCGCGAGGTTCAGCGCGCCCATCGGGTCGGCGTAGCGGTACAGCGGTGAGCGCCCGAGCACCGCGCCGACGAACGTCATCATGGGACCCCACTCGTAGAGGGCGCGCAGCGGGGACGAGGGAGGGAACCGGTCGTACGCGAGCGCGCGTACTGCGGAGCGCACGACGAAGCGCCGCGGGTGGCCCTCGGCGAACGAACGATCGGGACGTTCGAGGTAGGGCGTGCCGCTCGCCTCGGAGAAGTGGGCCTGCGGCACCAGCTCGTCGGCCTCCCGGCACAGGAGCCGCACCGCTTCGGGTGTGAGGAACCCGGGCAGGACGCTGACCCCGGTGGCGGCCAATCGCCGCTGCTCGGTCGCGACGATCCGCTTCGTGGCGGACGCCTCGAGGTCGGTCACCGGCCAGCGCGATCGGTCGATCAGCTTCTCCGGCGCAACCGTGACACCCGCGGTGCTCGTCCTCCCACCGTCCGCCCGCGACATGCGTGCGACCCTAGTGCTCCGCGTCCTCGAGGGGACCGGCCGCGGTGCGTCGGGGCAGACGGGTGGCCACCAGCGCCCCCAGCAGGGCGACGGCGAGCATGAGGAAGTCGATGGCCGCGATGCTCGTGCGCCGGCTCCACGGCGCGGCCTCACCTGCAGCGACGATCGCTCCGCCCAACCCGGTGCCGAGCGCGACGCCGAGCACGTCCGCGAGCTGCAGCCCGGCCGAGGCCGCGCCCACCCCGTCGGCGGGCGCCTCCGCCAGCACGATCACCGACGCCATCGAGTACGCCAGGCCCATGCCGAGCCCGGCGACACCCCATCCGGCGGCGGCCACCGCCACCGGCACGACGTCCAGCAGGACCGTCGCGATCAACCCGATCCCCGCCGCCACCAGCACCAGTCCCGCGATCGACACGGAGCGCACGGACCGGCGGGTGGCCAGCCGCGCCTGTACCCACGCGCCGGCTGTCCAGGTGAGAGTGGCCGCGGTGAGCGCCAGGCCCGCGATCGTGGTGCTCTGCCCCCGGACCGACGTGAGCATGAGGGGGAGAAACGCCTCCGCGCCGAAGAACGCAAACGTCTGGAGGCTGCGCATGGTCACGGCCGCGGGCAGGCCCGGCGCGGCGCGCAGGGCGCCGGCGGGCAGGAGGCGGAGCAGGGCCGGGAACCCCACGAGGCCACCGGCGACCATGAGCGGCAGGCCGACGAGCGAGTGCAGGCCCAGCCCGCCGAGGAGCAGGCCCGCGCCCGCCGCCAACCGCACCGCGGTGCCGGCCTGCGATTCGGACGACGCCGTCGTCGGCCCGAGACCGCGGAGCGCGGGGACCAGGAGGCCGCCGCCGAGTGGCAGCAGCGGCAGCAACCCGAGGAACACCAGCCGCCACGACAGGCGCTCGGCGACGAACCCTGCGACACCGGGGCCGACGATCCCGGGGACCACCCACGCGCTCGACATCACCGCGAACATGCGCGGGCGCAGCGCTTCGGGATAGCCCCGGCCGATGGCGACGTAGGCGACGGCCGGCACCGCGCCCGCCCCGAGCCCCTGCACGGCCCGGCCGGCGACGACCACGCCCATCGACGGCGCCGCACCGCAGATCACGAGGCCCGCCCCGAACAACACGAGCCCGGCGACGAGCGGCGGAGCCGGGCCGCGCGCGTCGGCCTGGTGACCCGCCACCGTGATGCCGATCAGGTTGGAGAGCATGAACCCGCTGAAGGCCCAGCCGTACAGCGACACGCCGCCGAGCTCGTCGACCGTCTTCGGCAGCGCGGTGGCCACGGCCAGCGCCTCGAACGCGACCATGGTGACGACGAGCACGATGCCGATGGTGAGTGCGCGCCGGTGCGCGTCGAGCACGCCGAGAGGCCCGACCTCGTCGCCCATGCGGGGACCGTAGCCCTCGGGAACGTGGGAGCGGCCGTGCAATGACACGGCCTACGATGACCCGGTGGCCGACGAACCGAGTTTCCGAACTTCGCTCCGCAACTTCCGCGAGTACGACGCTCCTCTCGCGACCAAACTGCAGCTCGTCGTGCGCAACAACCTGATCAAGGCGCGCACTCGACAGAGCTGTTGCGGCAACCACGGTCAGCCCGGCTGTTGAGTGGGGGCCGACGGTCCCCGTGAGGGACCGCACGATCACCACCACGACCACGATCAAGACGACGACGACCATCCGCACGACGACGCGTAGACGCGGCTGACAGCACCCCGCAGGGTGCTGTCAGCGTTCGCCGGGGGGCGGGGGGTTACGGCGCCGCAGGCGCGCCGCCCGTGCGTTGCCCGACGAGCACGGCGGTGTCGCCCTTCGACACGACGATCGCGCCCTTGTCGTGCACGAGCTGGTCCGCGGAGTCGACGCCCCGGAACTTGGTGTCCGCGGTGACCGCCTTGGTCACCGACACGCCGTCGGGCCGCTCGATGGTGACCGACGAGGCGGAGGCGGCGGTGACCTTCCCCCGGTCGACGGTCACGTTCTCGAAGCCGGTCTTGGTCCGCACGACGAGGTCGCCGTGGACCACGCGGCGCAGCGGACGGAGGAGGTGTCGACGCGGGTGGGCGGCGGCCGGTGCCGACGCGCTCGGCGTCGTGGTCGACGGCGTCGACGGGCTGTCCGCGGCGTAGGCGTACGCGCCTCCGGCCAGGACGAGGGTGCCGACCAGAACTGCGGTGAATCGCTTGAACATGGGAACCTCCAGGGCTCACGGGGACCGACGCTCTGTCGCCCACCGATTGCAGCTTGCGGCCCGGGGGTGATGGCCGTACCGGCGGCGGATGAGCGAACGATGATGGATCGCAGGCGATTCACAGCCTCTGCACAGCCTCCGCATTCGCTTCTTGTCGTACTCAGCCGTTCTCAGGACGGTTACGCACGACAAGAACGAGCCGGCGGAGTGATTCGGGGTCGGCGCGTCGTCGTTACGCTGCCGATGTGGCTCCTCCCGTCACGTTCCGGAACACCGAGTTGACCGTCGGGCTCGCGGTCCTCGGCGGCGTGATGGGCCTGCTGCTCCTCGCCTTCGCGGTGGTGGCCGAGGTGCCGGTCGTCGCGCGCGCCGGGGCGGCGGCCGTCGGTCTCGCGACCGTGTGGCTCTACCTCGGGCGAATGGCGCGGGCCTCGGTGCGCGCGTCCGACGACGAACTGGTGATCCGTAATCCGCTTCGCACCGTGCGGTTGCGGTGGCGCGAGATCGAGTGCTTCGAGACCCGTCTGGAGATGGGTGGCGTGATACCGCGTGTGGCACTGCGCGACGGGCGCAAGGTGGGGATGTGGGCGGTGCAGTCGCCTCGGCGGCGGCTCCGGCAGGCGGACGACACGGCCACGCGCGCGGTGGCCCGGCTCAACCGTCTTCTCGACGAGCGGCACCCCGGCGAGCGTTGACGAGCTCAGCCCCCGCGGCGCGCATCTCCTCGCGCGCGCCGGCACTCGACGCCTCGGCCACCCCGGCGGTGAGGTCGTCGAGGACCCTCACCGAAAAGCCCTCGCGCCGGGCGTCGAGGACCGTGGCTCGCACGCAGTAGTCGGTTGCGATCCCGGCCACGTCGATCTCGGTGATGTCGTGCGCTCGGAGCCACCCGGCGAGCGACGCGCCTTCGGAGGAGACCGCCTCGAAGCCCGAGTACGCCGCCGAGTACGCGCCCTTGTCGAACACCTCGTCGATCCGGCTCGTGTCCAGCGCCGGGTGGAAGTCGGCTCCGGGCGTGCCCACCACACAGTGGGGTGGCCACGAATCGGTGTAGTCGGGGTCGGCCGAGAAATGCGCGCCGGGATCGCGATGGTGATCGCGGGTGGCGACGACGGCGTCGTAGTCGTCGTCGTGCGCGGCCATGTGGTCGGTGATGGCGGCGGCCACGGGCCCACCGCCCACCACCGCGAGCGAGCCGCCCTCGCAGAAGTCGTTCTGCACGTCGACGACGACGAGCGCCCGCATGCTCCTTATCCTCGCAGCGCCGGTGGTCCCGGCTCCAGCAGCAGGGCTTCGGGCGGCAGCTCGGCGAGAGCTGCGACGTGATGCTGACGGATCTCCATGAGCGACGGACGGTGCACGACCTCCCCGCCGCGCAGGACCGGCACCTGGAGCGCACGGCCGATCGGCGCAGGTGAAGGCAGCAGGCGCTCGTCCCGCGCCCGGCCGTCGGCGTCCAGCACCCGGTACGCCCACTTGCGCCCGCCGGAAGTCTCCTTGCCGGGCGAGCGCTTCGACACCGGCACACCGGCGCGCGCCACGAGCTTGTAGATGAGCTCCGCGGTCGGCGCGCCCGAACCGGTCACGAGCGCCGTGCCCACGCCGTAGGAGTCGACCGGCGCGGCGGCCAGCCGCTCGATCTCGCGCTCGTCGAGATCACCCGACGCCACGATCCTCGTGCGCGTCGCGCCGAGCTCGTCGAGCAGGGCGCGCGCCCGGCGCGCGCCCTCCACCAGGTCTCCCGAATCGAGCCGGATGGCGCCGAGGTCGAGGCCGGCGACGTCGACCGCGTTGCGAATGCCCTGCTCCACGTCGAACGTGTCGACGAGCAGCGTCGTGCCGCGGCCCAACGCCTTCACCTGGGCGGCGAAGGCCGTCAGCTCGTCCGGGTGGGCGAGTGTGAACGCGTGGGCAGAGGTGCCCACGGTCGGTATGCCATACGTGCGACCTGCCTCGAGGTTCGACGTGGCGTCGAACCCGGCGACGTAGGCGGCCCGGGCCGCGGCGACGGCGGCCTGCTCGTGGGTGCGGCGTCCGCCCATCTCGATGAGCTGCCGGTCGCCGGCGGCCACGCGTATGCGCGCCGCCGCCGACGCGACGGCCGAATCGTGGTTGAGCACCGAGAGCACGAGCGTCTCGAGCACGACGGCGTCACCGAAGCGAGCCTCGACCGTGAGCACGGGGCTCTCGGGGAAGAACAGCTCGCCTTCGCGATAGGCGTCGACGTCGCCCGCGAAGTGCCACCCGGCGAGATGCTCGAGCGTCCGTTCGTCGACGATCTCGGCCAGGTGCTCGAGCTCGGCCGCGCCGAAGCGGAAGCGCTCGATCGCGTCGATTAGCCGGTCGAGACCGGCGACGACGCCGTAGCGGCGGCCCACGGGCAGACGGCGGGCGAACACCTCGAAGACCGCGTGCTCACCGGCCACCCCCGACTGGAGGGCGGCCTGGAGCATCGTGAGCTCGTACCGGTCGTTGAGGAACGCGGTGCTCGTCGACGACCTGCTTTCAGGAAGGGACGGCCTCACGGTACGACGGTCTACGCTGCCCGGGTGAGCGACACCACCGCGGAAGTCACCGATCTGCTCCAGCAGCTCATTCGGAACGCCTGCGTCAACGACGGCACGGCCGAGTCGGGGGGTGAGGCCCGCAGCGTCGACGCGCTCGAGTCGTACCTCGGCAGCACCGGGTTCGACGTCGAGCGCTACGAGCCCATGCCGGGACGGGCCAGCCTGGTGGCGCGCATCGAGGGCACCGATCCCGCCGCACCGACGCTGATGCTCATGGGTCACACCGACGTCGTGCCCGTCAACCCCGACGGCTGGCGGCGCGACCCCTTCGGCGGTGAGCTCGTCGACGGCGAGGTGTGGGGCCGCGGCGCCGTCGACATGCTGAACCTCACTACGTCGATGGCGGTGGCGTTCAAGCACCTGGCGGCGGCGGGCTTCCGTCCGGCCGGCGACCTGGTGTACCTGGCCGTCGCCGACGAGGAGGCGCTGGGCACCTACGGTGCCGGCCATCTCGTCGAGCGCGAGCGCGACGCCGTGCAGTGCGACTACGTCATCACCGAAGCCGGCGGCTTCCCGATCCCCACGCCCACCGGCAACAAGCTCCCGATCATCGTGGGCGAGAAGGGCACCTGGTGGGGCACGCTGCGCGTCAAGGGCACACCCGGGCACGCGTCGACGCCGTTCCGCACCGACAACGCGCTCGTAAAGGCGGCCGAGGTCGTGCGCCGCATCGCCGAGTACCGGCCGGAGACCGACATCCACGAGATCTGGCGCCGCTTCGTGACGGGCATGGAGTTCGGGCCCGAGCTGGAGGAGCCGCTCCTGCGGGCGGAGGGCTTCTGGGAGCTGTGCGAGGCCCTGCCGTCGGTCGGGTTGGCCCAGCAGGCGCATGCGTGCACACACACCACCCTCGCTCCGACCGTGGTGCACGGCGGCACCAAGACGAACGTGATCCCCGATCGCGTCGACCTGCAGGTCGACATCCGCACACTGCCGGGCCAGACGGGAGCCGACATCGAGGCGATGCTCGCCGATGTGTTGGGCGACCTCGCCCCGTCGGTCGAGATCATCTCCCCGGTCGACGACCCGTCGACGTCGTCACCGATCGACACACCGCTCTGGGACACGCTCGTGCGCGCCACCGAGAAGCTGTCGCCGGGTGCGAAGGCGGTCCCGTTCCTCACGGTGGGAGCGACCGACGCCCGCTTCTTCCGCCGAGCCGGCGCCACCGCATACGGCTACGGCCTGTTCAGCAACCAAATCGACTTCGACGCGTTCAGCACGATGTTCCACGGCGACAACGAGCGCGTCGACCAGGAGTCGCTGCGCCTGTCCACCGAGCTGTGGCAGGCCGTGGCCCACGATCTGCTCGTCGCATGAGCGGTCAAGCCAGGGTCGGCGAACCGCGCTTGACCCAGTCCGCGTAGGACGCGGCGAACAGCGCGGGCAGGCCACCCGTGTGGAGGAACACGACGCGTGCGTCGTGGGCGATGAGACCCTCGCGTCGGGCGTGCACCAGGCCCGCGAGCGCCTTGCCCGTGTAGACGGGGTCGAGGATCAACCCCTCGAAGCGAGCGGCGAGGTCGAGGGCGCGACGGCAGTCGTCGGTCGGCACCGCGTAGCCCGCGCCGAAGCGCTCGTGGTCGATGAGCACGGAGGCGGTCGGCGCGGGGAGCCCGGCGCGCGCCGCGGCCTCGACCGCCTTGGCCGGCACCTGCTCGTCGAGGTCGGGGCGGGTGCCGACGTCGACGCCGAGCACCCGCACACCGGCAGGGAGCCCGGCGAGCAGCCCCGCATGGGTGCCGCCGGAGCCGTCGGCCACCACCACCCAGTCGGGGTGACCCTCGAACTGGTCGAGCAGCTCGAGCGCACCGTGCACGTAGCCCAGCGCGCCCACGGCGGACGCGCCGCCGATCGGCATCTCGTACGGTCGCCGCCCTTCGTCGGCCAGCCGCGCACAGGTGACGCGGATCGCGTCTTCCATCGCGTAGTAGTCGAGGGGGCCGCCCCAGACGATCTCGGGAGCGAGCAGATGGTCGAGCACCACGTTGCCGGTGGGCGTCGCCGGCTCGTCGGCACCGAGCACGATCGTGCACGCGAGGCCGAGGCGGTTGGCGGCAGCGGCGGTCATGCGCACGTGGTTGCTCTGCCGTCCACCACCGGTGACGAGCGTGTCGCAACCGTGCGCGATCGCGTCGGCGCAGAGGTACTCGAGCTTGCGGGCCTTGTTGCCGCCCCCGGCCAGCCCGGTGGCGTCGTCGCGCTTCACCCACAGCGCGCCGGCCGTCATCCCGAGCCGGGCGCCGAGCCGCTCCATCGGCTCGAGCGGCGTGGGCAGGTGGGCGAGCCGGACGCGCCGTTCGAGGGGGTTCGCCATCGTCGGTGACGCTACCGTCGTACCGTGAGCGAGGCGCTGGCACGACTGGTCGCCGCCACCGAGGCGGCGCTCGGCGATCCTCGTCTCGCCGACGACCGGGCCCGTTGCGACGCCATCCGACCCGCGATGGAAGCGCTCCTCGTCGACCCGGCACCGATCCCCGACTCGGCACGCGAGCCGCTCGACGGTAAGGCGGTCGGCAACGTGCTCCACACCGACGCCCTCGGCCGCTTCCACGTGATGGCGGTCGTGTTCCCGGAAGCGACGTCCAGCGGGGTGCACCACCACGGCTGCTGGGGCGTGATCGGCTACCTGCAGGGGGGCGACGAGGAGACGCGCTACCTGCCGGCCGCCGGCGGCGGCGACACGGAGGACCGCGCCGACCTCGAGGAGGCGAGCCGCCACGTCTGGCACCAGGGCGCGGTCACCTACCTGTTGCCCGCCGAGGCCGACGGCGAGGGCTGCTGGCACCGCGTGCGCAACCCCGGACCGGGCACCGCGGTGAGCGTGCACGTGCTGTGCCGCACACCGTCCGACCATCCCCACCGCTTCTGGGACCGACAGACGGGCGCGGTGGTCCCCTACCCCTTCGTCGAGGCCGCACCCGGCCGCTGGCGGGCCGAGGTCGTCGGCCTGACCTGACCGGTTGAAGAGCTGCCGTGTCGAGCGGGATCTACAGGTAGGGCAGCGGGTCGACCGGCGTGCCGTACACCCGCACCTCGAAGTGGAGGTGGGGCCCGGTGCAGTAGCCGGTGCACCCCGACCGACCGATGACCTGGCCTCGCGTCACCCGGTCGCCGGGCGCGACGAGCAACGCGCTCTGGTGCCCGTAGAGCGTGGCCAACGCGTTGCCGTGGTCGATGACGGTTGCGTTGCCGTAGCCGCCGTAGGGACCGGCGAGCACGACGACCCCGTCGCCGGCGGCCCGGATCGGGGTGCCCGCGGCGACGCCGAAGTCGACGCCCGTGTGCATCCGCACGTCGCCGAAGATGGGGTGCACCCGCGGCCCGAAGCCCGACGTGATCGGCCCGTCCACGGGCCGGGCGAACAGGCCGCGCCGGGCGGGGGTCGCCGTCTCGCCCGCCTGCCGGGCACGCAGGAGCTCGGCCAGGTGGTCGGACGTGACCTGCAACGCCGCCAGCTGCGCCTCGAACTCGCCGCGGCGCGCCTGGATCTCGTCGAGCGCCCGGCCCTGGTCCGCCAGCTCGGCCCGGACCTGTCCCCGCAGGCCGTCGGCCTCCTGACGGTTCTGCTCGAGCGCGGCCTTCCGGCCTGCGACGGCGTCGCGGCCGGTCTGGGACGCGAGGCGCGCCGCCTCGGCGTCGTCGCGGAGCCGCTCGACCTCCTTGCCCAGCTTCTGCGCCCGGTGCAGGGAATCGGCCTGGGCCTGGAGCACCGCGCTGAGGTAGCTGCTCGACGCCGCGAGCTGCCGCATGTCGCGCACGTGCAGGACGAGCTCCGCGTAACGCCCGATGTCGGATCGGCCCATGTACGCGGCCAGCGCCCGGCGGCGGAGGTCATCCCTGGCCACGCCGAGCTGATGCCGCGCCTCGGCCAACCGGTTCTCGATCTTGGCGACCTGCGCCTGCTGCGCGTCGAGGCGTTGCTGCGCGGCGTCGAGGTCGGTCTGGACCGCCGCGATCTGCCGGTCGATCGTGGCCACCCGACCGTCGAGCGATCGGCGCCGGGCCGCGGACGCATCGATGCGGCCCAGGAGCGACGACTCCTCGGCGGACGCCTCCGCCACCTGCGCGCGCAGCGTGTCGAGCTTCGGGTCGTGCCGCGGGGTGGCGGGCGCAGCCCCGACCGGCGCCGGCCGCAGACCCAGGACGAACACGCCCACGATCACCACGAACCGCGCGGCGGTGCGCACCCCGTGTTTCACATTGTCCACTTTAGCCACACCAGCAACGAAACCGGACGCGGGCCGCGCCCGGCTGCCCGAGCTCGAGGACGGCGGCGCGGCGGGGCCGCTACACGTCGAGGAAGCGGGTGACGGCGAAGGCGGAGCCGACGGCTCCGACCATGGCGCCGACGAAGATCAGGAAGACGCCCGTGCCGGCGACGTCGGTGGTCGAGACCGCGAACTGGCGGAACAGCTCGACGTTGCGCACCGCGTGCTGGGCGAAGTTGCGGAGCACCCACACCACTCCGAACGCGGCGGCGGCCCCGGCGACGCCCTGGAACAGACCCTCGAACATGAAGGGGATCCGGATGAACCAGTTGGTCGCGCCCACCAGCTTCATCACCGCCACCTCGCGACGACGGGCGAAGATCGCCATACGGATGGTGTTGAGGATGAGCATCGACGCGGCCAGGAGGAGCACCAGCGCCACCGCCCACAGCATCAGCTGCAGGATCCGCGTGAACTTGAGCAGCGCCTTGATCTGATCCTTGGCGTAGACGACCTCCTCCACGCCGGCGCGGGCCTTGAAGCGCTCGCCGATCAGCTCGACCTGCTCGGCCTGCTGGGGCACCACCCGGTACGACGGAGGCATCTGATCGACGGTGAGGCTCTCCTGGAAGTCGGGCGAGTTCTTGAACATCTGTTGGAACTCGCGGTGCGCGGCCTGCTGCGACACGTACTTGATCCGCTTCACCTCGGGCATGGCCCTCAGCTCGCGCTCCACCGCCCCGCTCTCGGTGGCGGACGCGTCCGGCTTCATGAAGATCGAGAGCTCGACGCCGCCGCGCCACTGCAGCGTGGCCTTGTCGACGCCGCGCTTGAGCAGGAGCGCCCCACCGACGAGCGCGAGCGACACGGCCACCGTGAGCACGGCTGCCGATGTCATGAGGAAGTTGCGCTTGAGGTTGTGGAACGTCTCGCGTGCGACGTAGTCGACCTTGATCGCCATCAGCCCAAGCAGCTCCTAGGTGTACGCGCCGTAGACACCGCGCACCTGATCGCGGACGAGCGTGCCCCGGTCGAGCTCGATCACGCGACGGCGCATGGCGTCGACGACGCTGCGGTCGTGGGTGGCCATCACCACGGTGGTGCCGGTGCGGTTGATGCGGTCGAGCAGGCGCATGATGCCCTCTGACGTGCTCGGATCGAGGTTGCCCGTGGGCTCGTCGGCCAAGAGGATCAGCGGGCGGTTGACGAACGCGCGCGCGATCGACACGCGCTGCTGCTCACCACCGGAGAGCTCGTTGGGCAGGTTGTCGTGCTTCTTCGCCAGCCCGACCAGGTCAAGGATCTGCGGCACCTGCGATTCCACGACGTGCTTCGGGCGCCCGATCACCTCGAGCGCGAACGCGACGTTCTCGTAAACCGTCTTGTTCGGCAGCAGCTTGAAGTCCTGGAAGACGCAACCGATGTTGCGCCGGAGATACGGGACCTTCCAGTTGCTCAGGTTCGCGATCTCCTTGCCCGCGACCCAGATGCGCCCCGCGTCGGGCCGCTCCTCCTTCAGGAGGAGGCGAATGAACGTGGACTTGCCCGAGCCCGACGCGCCGACCAGGAAGACGAACTCGCCCTTCTGGATGTCGGCCGACACGTCGCGGAGCGCGACGACATTGCCCTTGTAAGCCTTTGTGACGTTCTCGAGACGAATCATGGAGAGGGGTGCGGGGGCGGGTTGGGGGCGCCCCGCCGAAGACGCCGGGCCGAGGTTAGCACCCACCGCCTACGCCAACGCACCTCGCGCCGGGTGAGGCACGCTTCGTGTCGAGGGTCAGGAGGACGCGGTCAGGAAGCCTGGCGGCGCCAACGCAACCACGCCTCCATGAACTCGTCGAGATCGCCGTCGAGCACCGCCTGCACGTTGCCCACCTCGTGCTCGGTACGGAGGTCCTTCACCATCTGGTACGGGGCCAGCACGTAGGAGCGGATCTGGCTGCCCCAGGCGACGTCGCGCTGTTCGCCCGCGAGGGCCTCGAGCTCGCGTCGCCGCTCCTCGCGCGCCTGCTCGGCCAGCTTGGCCGCGAGGATCTGCATGGCCCTCGCCTTGTTCTGGTGCTGGCTGCGCTCGTTCTGGCACGACACGACGATGCCGGTGGGCAGATGGGTGATCCGCACGGCCGAGTCGGTGACGTTGACGTGCTGGCCCCCCGCGCCCGACGATCGGTAAGTGTCGATGCGCAGGTCCTTCTCGTCGATCTCGACCTCGCCGCTCTCCTCTTCGATGAACGGCACCGCCTCGAAGCTGGCGAAGCTGGTCTGGCGGCGCGCGTTGGCATCGAACGGTGAGATGCGCACCAGCCGGTGCACGCCCTTCTCCGCCGACAGCAATCCGTACGCGTAGCGGCCGCGCACGATGAAGGTGGCCGACGTGATGCCGGCCTCCTGACCGGGCGACACTTCGTCGACCTCGAACGAGAAGCCGCGCCGCTCGGCCCAGCGCAGGTACATGCGCAACATCATCTCGGCCCAGTCCTGCGCGTCGGTGCCACCGGCACCCGAATGGATCTCACACACCGCGTCGCGCTCGTCGTGCTCGTCGCGGAAGAGTGAGCGCAGCTCGAGGCCGTCGAGCTCGGTCGCGAGTGACGCGACGGCCTCCTCGAGCTCCGGCGCGAACGACTCGTCGGACTCCTCGTGCGCGAGCTCGAAGAGCGTCTCGGCATCGGACACGCGCCGCTCGAGGCCGTCGAGCAGGTCGACGTCCTCCTTCACGCGGCTGTGCTCGGTCGTCACGCGCCGCGCGACCTCCTGGTCGTCCCACAGTCCGGGTCGCCCCACCTCCACGTCGAGCTCGCGCAGGCGCGCGCGCCGGCCGTCGATGTCGAGGTACGCGCCGGCCTCGGTCAACCGCTTGCGCAGCGCGCTCAGGTCGTCGGTGAAGTCGCGCATCGCCCTCTCAGGCGGTCACCGGGACAGCGTCCTCGCTCATCGGCCGTGGCAGAGCTTGAACTTCTTGCCGCTGCCGCACCAGCAGGGCTGGTTGCGTCCGAGCTTCTCGTGGTCCGCCTTGACGACGGGCTCCTGGATCACGTCCTCCTCGGGCAGGCCCGCGGCCAGCTCGGGGTCGCCGACCTCCTGCGCCTGCCGGGCCGCCGCCTGGATCATGCCGCCGCCGTCCTGGATCGGGTCGTCGGGCCCCGAGTACTGCACGTTGCCGACCGTCGAGTCGCCCTGGTCGACCACGACGTCGAGGTGCATGACGTACTTCACGAAGTCCTCGGCGATCGCGGTCATCATCGCGGTGAACATGGCGTAGCCGTCGCGCTGCCACTCGACCAGCGGGTCCTTCTGGCCCATGGCCCGCAGGTTGATGCCCTCCTGGAGATAGTCCATCTCGTAGAGGTGCTCACGCCAGCGCTGGTCGATGATCGACAACATCACCCGGCGCTCGATCTCGCGCACGACGTCGGGGCCGAGCTGCTCCTCGCGCTGGTGGTAGTAGCCGGTGGCCTCCGCCAGCAGGCTCTCGTAGACGTCGTCGGCCCGATCGGCCCGAGCCAGCTCCTCGGCGGTGAACTTGGTGGGGAAGTAGGTCGACGCCTCGGCGAGCAGGCCGTCGAGGTCCCAGTCCTCCTGGAAGTCGTTGGGGCAGAACGTGGACACGACCGCGCTGATGGCGTCGTCGAGGAACTGCAGCGCGTCTTCGCGCAGGTCCTCGCCGTCGAGGATCTGCTGGCGGCGCCGGTAGATCACCTTGCGCTGCTCGTTCATGACCTCGTCGTACTTGAGGACGTCCTTGCGGATCTCCGCGTTGCGGGCCTCAACGGTGTTCTGCGCCCGCTCGATCGCCTTGGAGACCATCTTCGCCTCGATGGGCACGTCGTCGGGGAGGGCCTTGCCCATCACCCAGCTCATGGCGCCCGTGGCGAACAGCCGCATGAGCTCGTCCTCGAGCGAGAGATAGAAGCGGCTCTCCCCCGGGTCGCCCTGACGACCCGACCGGCCGCGCAACTGGTTGTCGATGCGGCGGCTCTCGTGGCGCTCGGTGCCGAGCACGTAGAGGCCGCCGAGATCGCGCACCTTGTCGCCCTCGGCCCGGCACTCGTCTTCGTACTTCGCGAACAGCTCCCGGAAGCGCGCCTCGCTCTCGGGCGAGTCGGGGTCGAGTCCCTCGGCCGCCGCCTCGAGGCGGGCCATCCCCTCGGCGTTGCCCCCGAGGATGATGTCGACGCCGCGACCCGCCATGTTGGTCGCCACGGTGACCGTGTGGAGGCGCCCGGCCTGGGCGACGATGATGGCCTCGCGCTCGTGCTGCTTGGCATTGAGCACCGAGTGCGCGACCCCCCGCTTCTCGAGGAGGCGACTCAGGCGCTCGGACTTCTCGACCGACACCGTGCCGACGAGAACGGGCTGGCCCTTCTCGTAGCGCTCGACGAGGTCGTCGACGACCGCGCCGAACTTGGCGTCCTCGGTCTTGTAGATGAGATCGCCCTGGTCTTCGCGCACCATCGGCACGTTGGTGGGGACGGGCACGACGGGCAGGTTGTAGGTGTGGGCGAACTCGCCCGCCTCGGTCTCGGCCGTGCCCGTCATGCCGGCGAGCTTCTCGTAGAGGCGGAAGTAGTTCTGCAGCGTGATGGTGGCGAGGGTCTGGTTCTCCTCCTTGATGCGCACCCGCTCCTTGGCCTCGACGGCCTGGTGCAGGCCCTCCGACCAGCGCCGCCCCTCGAGCACGCGGCCGGTGAACTCGTCGACGATCTTCACCTCGCCGTGCTGGATGAGGTAGTCGACGTCGCGCTTGTAGAGCTCCTTGGCGCGCAGGGCGGCCTGCAGCTGGTGGACGTAGTTCGCCGACAGCTCGTCGTAGAGGTTGGCCACCCCGAGCGCGCTCTCGACCTTGTCGATGCCCGCCTCGGTGGGCGCGACCGTGCGCTTCTCCTCGTCGACGTCGTAGTCCTCGTCGCGCACGAGACCGCGCACGATGCTGGCGAACTTGTAGTACGTGGCCGCGGCATCGGCGACGCGGCCGCTGATGATCAACGGCGTGCGGGCCTCGTCGATGAGGATCGAGTCGACCTCGTCGACGATGGCGTAAGCGTGTCCGCGCTGCACCATCTCGTCGCTCGACATCGCCATGTTGTCGCGCAGGTAGTCGAACCCGAACTCGTTGTTCGTGCCGTATGTGACGTCGCAGGCGTAGGCGCGGCGCTTCTCCTCCGGGTCGTCGATCTCGGGCAACACCGTGGCGACGGTGAGGCCGAGCCACTGGTGGATCTGCCCCATCCAGAGCGCGTCGCGCTTGGCCAGGTAGTCGTTCACGGTGACGAGGTGCACGCCCCTGCCGGTGAGACCGTTGAGGTAGATGGGCAGCGTCGACACCAGGGTCTTGCCCTCACCCGTCTTCATCTCCGCGATCCACCCGAAGTGCAGCGCGGCCCCGCCCATCAGCTGCACGTCGTAGTGGCGCTGGCCGATGACCCGCTGGGCGGCCTCGCGCATGGTCGCGAACGCCTCGAAGAGCAGGTCGTCGACGTCCTCGCCCCGGGCCAGGCGCTCACGGAACTCGACCGTCTTGTGACGGAGGGCGTCGTCGCTCAACGCCCGCATCTCGGGCTCGAGCGCGCTGATGTCGGGCACCAGCGACTGCAGGGCCCGCTGCTTCTTGCCCTCACCCGCCCGAAGGACGCGGGTAAAGATCGACATGCGGGGCAGTCTACCGGCGGGGTGTCACGTTTCCGGTGCCTCCCGTGAGCAACGATGACCCCGTGGTGACCGTGATCGAGCCGGTCGGCCCGCGTCTGCGGGCGATGTCGGCGCCCGCCCGCGTCCTGGTCGGGATGATCGCGGCCTACGTGGCCGTCTTCGG
>VAWU01000022.1:0-5963 GCA_005888325.1 Actinomycetota bacterium | reverse complement strand
ACGACCAGGGCATCTGGCTGATGTCGCGGTTCAAGGACCCGTTCATCACCGTGCGCGGTCTCGAGTGGTTCGGTCACCACGTCATCGGGGTCACGTTCCTCTTCGTGCCGTTCTACTGGCTGGGCGCGGGACCGCACTTCCTCTACCTCGTCGAGACGGTGTGGCTCGCGGTCGGCGCCGTCCCCATCTGGCTCCTGGCGCGCGACCGGCTCGAGAACCCGTGGGCCGGCCTCGCCCTCGCCGCCGCCTACCTGCTCTATCCCTCGCTCGAGTGGATCAACTGGTGGCACTTCCACCCCGACGCGCTCGCGATCACCCCGCTGCTGTTCGCGTACTGGCTCGCCACCCGGCGGCGCTGGGGCTGGTTCGCGGTCGCGGTCGGCCTCGCCCTGTCGTGCAAGGAGGACGCCGCGCTCGCGGTCGTGATGCTCGGGCTGCTCGTGGCGTGGAAGATACGACGGCGACCCGGGCTGCTCACCGCCGCGGTCGGCGCGGTCTGGTTCCTGCTGGCCACGCGGGTGATCCTCCCCTCGGTCAACGGGGTCGGCACCTTCTACGAGTCGTACTTCGCCGGTTTCGGCAACGGCTCCGGTGAGATCGCCTACAACATCGTGCGCCACCCGAGCCGCGTCGTCGAGACGGCCACCGAGGCCGGGCGGCTCGACTACTACCGCCAGCTGTTCGCCCCCGTCGCCTTCCTGGCGCTGGGATCGCTGCCCGTCCTGCTCATCGCCGGTCCCCAGCTGCTGATCAACGTCATCTCCGGCTTCGGCTACACCCACGACATCCGCTACCACTACTCGTCGCTCGTCATCGTGGGCGTGATGCTCGCCACCGTCGAATCGGCGGCGCGCTATGGGGGAACTCAGGCCGGACGCCGGTTCCTCGTGGGCCTGGTGGCCGCGACCGCCCTGGCCGCCAACGTCGCCTGGTCGCCATCGCCGATCGGCGTGAAGTTCCACTCGGGGATCTGGGCCCGGCCCTCCCCCCGCCACCAGTCGCTGCGCGCTGCGCTCGACCTCGTGCCCCGGCACGCCGGCGTCACCGCCATCTACTACCTCGTCCCCCACCTCACCCACCGCGTGCTCATCTACGAGTGGCCCAACCCCTTCGTGCGGCCCCCCGCCAACTGGGGGGTCAGGGGCGAGCACCCCGGGAACCCCGCGAAGGTCGACTACATCGTGGTCGACACCGATCTGCTGGGCGACCACCGCGGCCTCTACGACCGGTTGACCGCACCCGGCGGCGAGTTCAGGAAGGTGTTCGAGCGCGAGCGGGTGGTCGTGGCGAAGCGGGCGCGCCCGCCGGGAGAGCGCGCCGCGAGCTAGCGGATGTCGAGCAGCTTCTCGCGCACCGCGTAGACGACAGCCTCCATGCGGGAGTGCAGGTGCAGCTTCTCGAGGATGTTGCGCACGTGGTTCTTGACCGTGTTCTCCGAGATGTAGAGGTCGTCGGCGATCTCACGGTTGCTCATGCCCTGGGCGACGAGCTTGAGCACCTCGAGCTCGCGGTCGGTGAGCCGGGGGGCGGGGAACTGCTGCTTCTCCTCCGCCCGGCGCACGAGCGTGTTGAACTCGGTGAGCAGCTTCGAGGCCATCGACGGCGAGATGAGGCTCTGGCCCTGCACGACGGCCCGGATCGCATCCGCGACCTCCTCGATGGAGATCTCCTTCAGGAGGTAGCCGTTCGCCCCCGCCTTGATGGCCTCGTACAGGTCGTCCTCCTCGTCGCTCACCGTGAGCATGAGGATCCGGCTGGTGGGGATGACGTCGCGGATCGTGCGGGTGGCCTCGATGCCGCTCATCCGGGGCATGCGGACGTCCATGAGCACCACGTCGGGTGCGAACTCCTCCGCCTTCTTCACCGCGTCCTCGCCGTCCTCCGCCTCGGCGACGACCTCGATGCCCTCCTCCGACTCGAGCACCATGTTGAGCCCGCGACGGAACAGCGCATGGTCATCGGCGATCAGCACCCGAATGGGCTCGCCGTCGATCACACCTCTCTCGTCCGCCACACCGCTCCTTTGGTTGCTTCGCTCACGTGCCGTCGATCAGGCCCACGTCGCCGTCGTTGCGGCGGTACACGACCGCCGCGCGCTCGGTGTCGGCATTGGTGAAGAAGTAGAAGTCGTGGCCGAGCAGGTCCATCTGGAGGGCCGCCTCCTCGGGGGTCATGGGCTTGATGGCGAAGTGCTTGGTCTTGACGATGGTGGGCAGCCCGGCCCCGGGGTCGTTTGCGTCGTCTGTGGCTTCTCTGTCGCGAGTGTCGTCCTCGTCCGCTTTCACCGAGTTTACCGACTCGTGCCTCCGCGGATGGGAACGGCCCAGCAGCTTGCCCTTGAGCTTCGCCAGCTGGTGCTCGAGCTTGGCGACCGCTTGGTCGAGCGCGGTGAAGGCATCGGACGAGGCCGCCTTGGCGCGGACGATGTGCCCGTGACCGGCGAGGACCAGCTCGCACACCTCCTTCTCGGAGATCCGCGGGTTCTTCTCCTCCATGAAGTGGACCTCGGCCTGGTCCATGCCCTGGAGCAGCCGGCCGAGCCGCGCGACCTTCTCCGCCGCGGCCGCCCGCAACTGCTCGGAGACCTCGATGTTGCGCCCGCGAACCGTCACGTCCATCCGCGCCCTCCATCGCTCGAGGTGTCGCCGTGTCGAGGTGTCAGTCGGGCGCAGTGTAAGTCAGCGGACCCGTTCGGAGACGAGGCGGTCGACCATCGAGCGTGCCAGCTGTTCGGCGGTCGGCTCGCCCTCACGCGCCAGGCGGGCGCGGGCCCGCGCGACGGCCTCGGGCCGGACCCACGGCTCTGCCTCCATTCGCTCGACGGCGGCCGGTGGGATCTCGAGCGTCGCACTCATCGGTGGCATCACTAGTTCTTTCGGACTACATCGCTCGTAGCTTGAGCGGCGTGCGGGCCGCGGCCAGCCCGTGCACGTCGACGGCACCCGCGGCGCGCAACGCCCGGGCGGCCGCGGTCATCGTCGCCCCGGTGGTGACGACGTCGTCGACGAGGAGGATGCGGCCACCCGGCGCGTGCCCGTGACCCCTCGGGCGAGGGGCGCGGGCCTCGAAGGCCCGGGCCGGTAGACGGCGCGCCGCGCCGGCCCGGCCGGTCTGGGGCGGACCCGGCGGCCGCGTGAGGAGCGGGCGGCACGGGCGGCCCAGGCGGCGGGCGACCAAGCGGGCCAGCAGCGCGGCCTGGTCGAAGCCCCGCCGGCGCCGCCGCGACGCGGTGGTGGGTGCCCACGTCACCACGTCGACCTCGCCCCGGTCGACGAGCGCGGCCATCGCACCGGCGAGGAAGCCGGCCGCGGCGCGTGCGTTGCGGTACTTCAGGCGCGCCACCAACTCGCGCCCCACGCCCTCGTACGCGAGGAGGGCGGTGCAGGTGTCGAGCGCGGGAGGCACCCCGAGCGCGGGTGCCCGGCGGAGCCCCGCGGCGCACGTGAGGCACGGCGCCGGTCCCCGGGCACCGCAACACGGGCACGTCGTCGCCAACAGCACGCGTCGAACCCTACGGATGGGGTGAGACAGTGTTTGCTGGTCGCTTCGCTCCCCCGGCCGGGGCCCCAACCCCGGCCTCCTCCCGAGCGTGGGGCCCCTGCCCCACGCCGGGCCGTGTTTGCTGGTCGCTTCGTGTCGCGCTCAACCACCGTCACGGTGGTCGGGCGCGACGGGAATGCCGGTGGTGCCCCGGTGCACGCCGTCCTCGGTGACGTAGGCGGTCACGAGCTCGGCGGGGGTGATGTCGAACGCCCGGTTCTCCGCGGTCGCGCCATCGGGCGCGAGGCGGTGGCCGCCGATCTCGAGCACCTCGTCGGAGGACCGGCGCTCGATGGGGATGGAGGCGCCGTCGGGCACCGCCGGGTCGAACGTCGAGCGCGGCGCGACGACGTAGAACGCCACGCCGTGGTGACGGGCGAGCACGGCCAGGCCATAGGTCCCCACCTTGTTGGCCACGTCGCCGTTGGCCGCGATGCGATCGGCGCCGACGAGCACGCAGTCGACCTCGCCGTCGGCCATGAGGGCGGCCGCGGCGCCGTCGGCGACGAGCGTGTACGGGATGCCGAGACGGCTCAGCTCCCAGGCCGTGAGCCGGGCGCCCTGGAGCACGGGCCGGGTCTCGCCCACCCACACCTGCGGCCCCAGACCGGCATCGTGCGCGGCCCGCACCACGCCCAGGGCGGTTCCCCAACCGACGCAGGCGAGCGATCCCGCGTTGCAATGGGTGAGCGGGCGGACGCCCTCGCGCAGGAGTGTGGCACCGTGGGCGCCCATCCGGCGGTTGCGCTCCACGTCGTCGACCGCGATGCGGACCGCCTCCGCCTCGGGGTCGTCGGCGCCTCGGGCCCGGTCGACGCCCCACGCCAGGTTGATCGCAGTCGGGCGCGTGGCCCGCAGACGGGCCGCGGCCGCGTCGAGCGGCTCGCCGTTGCGCACCGCCAACGCCACGCCCATGGCTCCCGCCGCGCCGAGCGCGGGCGCGCCCCGCACCGCGAGCGACGCGATGGCATCGCACAGCTGGTCGACCGTGCGGCACTCGATGAAGACGAGCTCGCCCGGGAGGCGACGCTGGTCGATGAGGCGCACCACCCCGTCCCGCCACTCGATGGTCGGCGGAATGGGATCGGTCACGGCCGGGTCACGCGAAGAAGAACTCGGCCGCCGGCGAGCGCTCCTCGAGGATGTCGTCCATGCGCGTGCGGACGATGGACTTCATCTCGGGGTGCGGGAGCACGTAGAACCGCTCGTGCTTGACCGCGTCGACCACCTGACACGCGACCTCGGCGGCGGGCAGGCCGCTGGCCACGATCTGCTTCAACAGCTCGCGGCCGACCTTGTTCATCTCGGGTTCCACCGGGTTGCGCAGGTGGTCGGGGCGGTTGCGATCGGATTCGGCGATGCGCGTCTGCACGAAGCCCGGGCAGAGGACCGACACGCGCACGGCCAGCGCGTTCAATGCCAGCTCGCGCTGCAGGGTCTCCGAGATGGTGACGACCGCGTGCTTCGACGCGTTGTAGGGGCCCATCATCGGCGCCGAGGTGAGACCGGCGATCGACCCGGTGTTCACGACGTGGCCCTCGTTCTGCTCGACGAGCCGCGGCACGAACGCGCGTATCCCGTGGATGACGCCCCACAGGTTCACGCCGAGGACCCACGCCCAGTCGGCCTCGCTGAGCTCCCACATGGTGCCGCCCGCACCGACACCGGCGTTGTTGCACACGACGTGGAACGTGCCGAACTCCTCGACGGTGCGCGCGGCCAGCGCATCCACGGCGGCTCCCTTGGACACGTCGGTGCGAACCGCGAGCACCTTGGCGCCGCTCGCGCCGACCTCCTTGGCGGCGACCTCGAGCGCGTCGTCCTCGATGTCGGCCATCACCACGCGCATGCCCTGGCCGATGCCGCTGGCCGCGCCGGTGATGACGGCGACCTTCCCCTCGAGCTCGTTCACCGCATCCCCTTCTTGGCGTAGTCAGCCGGGCTGAGGACGGTTTGGTACGACAAGAACGGGTGGGGGGTCACGTCCCCACCGTCCAGGACGAGAGGTACTCGCGCTGCTCGGGTGTCAGCGTGTCGATCTCGACGCCCATGGTGTCGAGCTTGAGCCGGGAGATCTCGCGGTCGATGTCGGGGGGTACGTCGTAGACACGCGGCTCGAGCGCGCCGCCCTGCTGGAGGACCCACTCGGCCGCGAGGGCCTGGTTGGCGAAGCTCATGTCCATCACCGCCGCCGGGTGCCCCTCGGCCGCACCGAGGTTCACCAGCCGCCCTTCGGCGATCACCAGGATGCGCTTGTCGCCGTCGGGACCGGCCACGAGGAACTCCTCGACGAAGGGCCGCACCGCGCGCCGACGTTCGCCCGAAGCCATCTGGCCGAGGGCCTTCAGGTCGATCTCGATGTCGAAGTGACCCGAGTTGGCCAGGATGGCGCCGTCCTTCATGGCCTCGAAGTGCTCCCGGCG
>VAWU01000021.1:59106-82444 GCA_005888325.1 Actinomycetota bacterium | reverse complement strand
TGGCGAATGTCCCCGTTGACGCCCATGCGGCCTTGCCTGCCTGAATGGCAACGCCGGAGTCACACGCGCTGAGGGGTTCGTCGCGGATGTCGAGCACCTGGAGGCCGAAGGCGAACACCTGAGAGCCACCGGTGATGAGCACGCCGGAGTTCAGGCTCCCGCACGCGCCCGGACCTGGTCCGGCCACCGTCACGTCGAGGAGGTTTGCAACAACTCCGTTGCCGCAGACATCGACGATGGCGGTGACACCACTTCCCGGCGGTCCGCAGCGCGACTCGTGCGGGGCGGCGGGGGCGCGCACGACGGGACGCGCATCACCGGAGTAGGGAGTGAGGGTGAGGTTCTTGGTGATCGTGAGCTGCTCGGGGTAGACGCCCGCGCAGATGGCTACGAAGTCGCCAGGCTGGGCGGCGTCGATTCCCGCCTGAATGGTGGAGAAGGCGGCGCCTGCACAGGCCAGGTCATCGTCGACCACGACGGTATGGGGCTCTGCTGCATCAGCCCGGACGGGCATACAAACCGTCATGCCGATCATGACCACGAGCAGTCTCCGCATGAGCACAGATCGTACGGCAACGCAGGGGAATCGTGCTAAATGCCACAAACTGGGTGCGCCTGGACGACCCGGGAAAGGACCGTCTGCGACGCCGAGGTGCGTGCCGGACGCCTCGAAATCGCCGGGCCCGAACCCGTCGATCGAACTCTTCTGCTGCAGGGAGGCGTCTCGCCGTCCGGCCCATCGATAGGCCACCGGCTCACGGACCTTGGATCCCGAGACGTTGGGTCAAGCCGACCAGCGCGATCGCCGATACGCGGACTGTGACCGCGGACCGCCCGATCAACGCAGCCAGCGCCGCCACCGAGCGGGCGCATGACGCCTACTGACGGTTCAACCGCGGAGCGAGGTACTGACGAAGTACGCAGCCGTAGTTGCCGTTGTCGTCGCCCTCCTCGTCGGACTTGTCGTGGGGGTGGCCCTGAGCCGAGGCGACCAGACCCCTCTAGCCAAGTGGGAGCGTTGCATGAAGGACGCCCAACTCTATCCAGGGGGATCTGCCTTGAACGTTCGCATACAGGGATCCCGTGCGTCGAAGTGCGGACCGCGCCCTTGATCTGCTGGCCCACGCTCGGAACCTGCGTGTGGTCAACGTGGCAGCCTCCGTCCTGCATCTGCGGGACGCAGGCGTCCTACCCACCTTGGTGTGAGCCGGGCCGCGATCAGGTCGAGCCCAAGGCGCGTGACGGTTCAACGGCGAGCGTGCCAACCGCCGATTGAGCTCGGGAGCGAAGTTCTAATGTTCGACGGGCCTGGGAGCACCGAGGACGACTACGACACGGAGGGCGTCCTCTTCTGCGGAGACTGCGAGATCTACGGCCGAGGCGACTACTGCGAGCACGGGCGGAAGATCGTTATGCGCTGCATTTCCCCGGTCTATTGCCTGTGGTCCATGTTCACCCCGCCGGTCTGCACCTGCGGGCGACGCGCGCCGGACTACTTCACCGCTCCTGAGCGGGATATCCGCGGCGAGCCCCCAGCGAATCCGAGAGGTACTGCACCGACGGTTGAGGAGGCGCTCCTGACTCGTCTCCCCTGTTACATCGAGCATGGGTACCGCATGATCCGCAGTCCCGAAGGAGCAGCTGCGGATTGCTGGTGACTCGGCGCGGGCACACCGTCGACGCACAACGCTCGGGGGCCGCTGGCTCCCGTTGCGAAGAACCGTTACGTACGCGCTCGAAGCCGCAGAGGACCGAGAGCGCGTTTGCCCTGGTCAGGTGGCCCAAACCCGCAACGAAAACCGGATAACGCCCGACCCCTATTCCGGGCGCTCGACCGGCGCGGGCCCCATCGGACGTGCTCCGGGAGCGGCCTGTGACGGCCTGTTGTCCTCACCTGCCAGAAGGAGCGCCCAGGTCACAGGCGTGATGACGGTGAGTCGGCCTGTAGGCGGGGTTCTGTCGTGTGCGCGCGTCGGCGCAGGTCAGCGGCCTGCCGCGCCCTCCGTGGGGCGCGTGAGGGGCGCGGGAGCGCCGAGCACGCTGTCGATCGCGAGGCGCGTGCGGTCCTCAGCGTCGGGCCAGAGGTGCGAGTAGGTGTCGAGCGTCTCGGACGCGGACGCGTGGCCGAGGCGGGTTTGGACAACTTTCACCGACTCGCCATGCCGGATGAGAACGCTGGCGTAGAAGTGCCGCAGGTCGTGAAAGGTTCAGCCGCCTCAAACGACTCCGGGCGGCCCTGCACCAGCTGGCCGACCAGGCTGGCGGCACGGAACCCGTGAAACGCCGAACGCGGACTCTGTCGCGTCCGCGTACGTGAGTGGCGCCGCCGTAGAACCCTCCGCGCCTGGGGGAGTTGCTTGCGCCGGAGTATGGAGGACCTCGTCCTCGGACACGGCTTCAGCATCGATTGGGATCTCGTCCCCTGACCCTCAACAAGGCGCGTCCGGAGCCGCCGAACCGCGGGTGTCACTCCTGCGGCGGACCGGTTCAGCGCAGTGTGCTGTAGCTGAGCTCCACGACACCGGCACTCGTGCGATCGACATCCTCGAGACGCAACCGGAGCGGGCGAGCGGTGCGCGGGAACAACGTGTGACCGCTACCGAGCACGAGCGGGTGCACATAGAGGTGGAAGCCGTCGACGAGGTCAGCGGCCACCAGCTGGTGCACCACGTCGCCGCTGCCGAGCACGGCGATGTTGCCTTCGGCATCGACCTTGAGGCGCTTTACGCCGTCGATGAGATCGCCGTCGAGGCGGCGGGTGTTCGACCACGTGAGCTCGTCGTCGCGATGTGTCACGACGTACTTGGCTGATCGGTTGAGGTGCGCGGCCATCAGGTTCTCTTCTGGCTGGAACGGCCAGAAGCGCGCCATCTCATCGTAGGTGCGGCGCCCGAACAGGTAAGTGCCGGTCGAGGGAAGGCCGCGAGTCGCCTTCTCGGCCTGCGCTGAGTCCTGGTAGTCGGTGCCCCAGCCGCTGTGGCCGAACCCGTCGCGCTCGTCGGGCTGGTGAAAGCCCTGCACCACGCCATCGAGCGTCATGAACTCGATCACGTTCAACGCAGCCATCCTCACTCCTCTCTCTCCAACGAAACCAAAACGGTAAGTCTTCGCCCATCTGTGCGTAGACCGGATCTTCCGCTCAAGGCGCTGGTCAGGGAGGACGGGCAGGGGAGCGGTCGCCGTGAGTTACAACGCACCGGAGGTCCTGGCCGAGCGGCACCATATCGAGGGTGCCCTAGGTGCGCCCTTCGACGCAGTTGAGTCGATCGTTGAAGAGGTTGTCGGTCCATAACTTGAACTGATCCGCACGGGCTCACGCGTGGGAAGCTGGCGCGCTGACTATGTGTTAGGAGTGGGGGTCTTGGATGTCCGTGGGCCAGTTCTCGCCCGGCAATAGATCAGCCACTCACCGTGGGACTCGCTCGCCAGGTGAACGCATCACCGTCGTAGTGGCCACGAGCTGGTTTCGATAGAGAGGGCTCGTCCCACGCCCGTACCAGCGTGACGCAACAGGAGGTGGCGGAGTGAGCGATGACGCACTTTCCCAGCAACGGCTGGGTCAGATCAGAAGCCACTTGCGCGATCAGTTCGAGGGTGTGTTCGCGGCAGAGACGATCGAGCGGTCGCTGGCCGACTCAGTCGCCGCGACCGAGGGCGCCCGCATCCAAACGTTCCGCGCGATCTTCGTTGAACGGTTCGCGCGCGATCGCCTCGCTGAGCTGGAAGCCAGGACCGCAAGAGGCAGGCGCGGCCGCGCTTGACGTACACCGAGCGGTGCTCGACATTCAACTCGACAGTGACGTCAACTCGTCCCATATCGCGTGGAGCGCGTCGGTGACCGATCCGCGTTCGGCGACGACGGTTGCGAGCCTGCCCGATTCGCTGATCGCCCTCGCGACGCGATGACGCTCCGGGAACAGCGACTCGTGCAGACGCATCCAGCGGCCATGCGGAGTCCAGGTCATGTTGAACGATAGGGGCAACAGTTCGGCGAACACGCCGATCGGTCCGGCCAGTGGGCCATGGCGGCCCGGCATCCGGTCCGTGCAATAGGGGTAGCCTTCACGGCTCCATGGTGGTGTACAAGGCGAGGTCTCCGCCCGTCCCTCGCTCTAGAGGCAGAACGGCGAGCGTGTTCATCTCGGCGTGAGCGATGAGCGTCTCGGCCAGCACCCCCGGATCGGAAGCGCGCTCCATCACACGGTTACGGCCCCGAGCAACGATCGAGCCCTGACCATCAACCACCGCGCACCCGATACCGAAGCAACCGGCACTCCACAACGCCCAGGCCTCCTCGTACGACGCCTTCCACGCCGCGTCCAACGCCTCCCAGGCCAACCACGCTTCGCTCACGCGCCAGCCTGCACAGTCATCGAAGGGATCATCGCGAACCAGCGGCCCAACCGCAGTCGAAGTGCCGATCCCGGGTGCTCGCGACCGTGAGCATGGGGTTCCGGTCGTTGGCCTCGACTGCGCAACAAAATCTGATGCCGTTTGGGCGCGGGGTGGGGTACTGCCACGCCCACAGCTGTTTGCGGGCATTCGACCGACGAGTACGAGTAAAGGGGGTTAGACAGAAATTGCAGAGACGGCTTGACAGGCTCGCGTGAGGGACGGCCGAAGGGGGTGAGCACTCCATGGTCGCGGCCGACACGAGCTGAGAGGCGATGAGTCCGGCCTTGCTCCGGCGTCTGTCTCGTCAGCGACCGATGACACTCGAAGGAGCGCGCGATGACCGCCACCTACACATTCGACGTCTTCTCCAGCCTGGACGGCTTCGGCGCCGCCACCGGAGACTGGACCGGCTATTGGGGCAAGCAAGGGCCCGAGCTCCTCGACCGCCGCCTTGCCCTCTACAACGAGGACCAGCAGATGGTCTTCGGGGCCAACACCTACCGCGCGTTCGCGCAGATGCTGGCCGCGAGCACCGACGACTCCGACGTGCGCGACCCATGGGTCACCCGCATGGTCAACCTGCCGGCAACAGTGGTGTCAACAACGCTGCGCGAACCGCTCGACTGGCCAGACGCGACGCTCGCGCGCGGCGACGCGGTCGATGTCGTCGCCCGGCTCAAGGAAGAGTCCGATGTGCCATTGCGCTCCCATGGCAGCCTCGCGATGAACCGCGCCCTGATGGCCGCCGGTCTGGTTGACCGGGTCCAGGTGACGCTGTTCCCCGTTATCACCGGTCAGACCGGTGTCGACCCGATCTTCAACGGTGCGGCCGACTTCGACCTCGAGCTGATCGAGAGCCGAACGCTCGACGGCCGCACCCAAGAGCTCATCTACCGGCCCGCGCTGCATCGCTAGTCGATCCATGTACAAACGAGGAGCCGAAACGAAAGGACAGAAGACAGCTCCGCGAACTGGCAATGCCCGTCGTACCACCGAGCGAGCGGCTGGCCCGGGTGCGCGAGACCGTGACAGCACTACGGGATCTCGACTGGCCCGACCTGCACACGCCGGTCGTCATGGCCGTTCGCGGGGCGAAGGCCCAGGCACTTGCCGCCGACCTCGCAGAGACGGTCACCTTCGCACTGCTGCCGGGCGAGTCTCGGGTCGACGTCGAACGGCTGGTACGCGGCTTCCCGGGCAGCCGGGACGCCGAGCTCGCGCTCCGCGTGCCGGTGATCGGCGCGGTCGCGCCGGTCGTCGCCGAGCTGGCGGGACACTAAAGCGCAATACATCACCAACAAGGAGGCGTCCGTGGGAGAACTGCTCGTTGACTTCATCACCTCGCTCGATGGCTACGCGTCGGGGGAGGGCTGGCCCGGCTGGTGGGGTTTGCAAGGGCCCGAGTACCTCGCGTGGCTCGACGAGCAGCCCGAGGTCACCTATCTGATGGGGGCGAACACCTACCGGCTCATGTCGGGCTTCGCCGCCGGCGAGACGCCCGAGGGGACCGATGAGTTCAGCGCCGATGAAGAGGCGTCGGTCGGAGGGCTCACCGGAGCGTCGAAGGTGGTGTTCTCGTCCTCGCTCGAAGACCCCCTCACCTGGGCCAACAGCACGCTCGTGCGCGACGACGCCGTCGACGCGGTCCGGGCGATGAAGGACGAAGGCTCAGGTGTCCTGAGCACGATCGGCAGCCTCAGCCTGTGCCGGTCGCTGCTGCGAGCCGGTGTCGTCGATCGGTTCCGGGTGGTGATGTTCCCGGTGATCACCGGCGCCACCGGATCAGAACGCATCTACGACGGCTACCCCGACGTCGCGCTTGAGATGATCGACAGCCGCACCTTCGACGGCGGCATCCAGCTCGTCGAGTACCGGCCACGCGTGCTCGAGCGCCCGCCGCTTGCCACCACGACGTGATCGAACCTCGCAACATGCGCGAGGAACACTGTTGATGTCGCTCACGCGTGTTTCAGAACTTCTCTATCTCGCTCGACGGCTTCGGCACCGGCGACGGTCTGAGTCTCGACGCCCCGTTCGGCCATGCCGGCGAGCCGGCTGCACGAGTGGATGTTCGCGACGAGGTGCGGTCGCACGATGTTCGGCGGGGCCGGCGGCAGGCGGCACGGACGACGCATGCCTGAACGCTACGGCGCGACCCATTCGGCATCGCTTCCGATGTCGTGGCGTCCACGCGCGCACCGTGGGCCTTACCGCCGGCTCCGAGCGATACCGGACGGACGTTCGCTTACGACTCGGTGGAGGCGGTTTTCCACGAACCCGCCGTTCGTCCACGATGTGACACCGACCAAGTGGCCGAGTTGCGAGCGGTGACGCCTGGCAGTTGACCACGCGGGCAAGCAGACGCCGGGTCTGTCACAGGTCGAAGGCGGGTGGTGTCTTCATGTCGCTCACATCGACAGGAGGATGCAGCATGTCCAGCACGACCCGAATCCCCAAGGCCAAGATTCCCGAGGAGGAGATCGCCGGCTTGCTCTTCAACGGTGAAGTCCCCGAGCCGTATGCGGTGATGTGGCACCACCGACCGGCGCTTGCCAGCCTGGGCGCGCTCGGCGCTGCGATCGCGACGTGGGACCAGCTCGACCCCAGCCTCAAGACCTTCGCCCACATGGCCGTCGCTGCGCAGATCGGGTGCTCGTGGTGCCTCGACCTCAACTACTTCCTCGCCCACAATGAGGGGTTCGACATGATCAAGGCCAGCGAAGTGCCGCGCTGGCGCTCGTCGTCGGTGTTCACTCCGCTGGAGCGTGACGTCCTGGAGTACGCCGAGGCGATGAGCGAGACGCCGCCGCGCGTCACCGATGACTTGGTCGCCCGCCTGCTCGACCAACTCGGCGCCGCCGGGGTGGTCGAGCTCACTGGGGTGGTCGGCTTCGCCAACTTGACCACTCGCTGCAACACAGCGTTGGGCGTCGAGTCTCAAGAGTTCTCGAAGGAGTGCCCCCTGCCGCTGACGCCGCGGTCGATTTCGGACGGGTACGCGACGTCTGCATGAGCGGCTACCACGAAGAGGTGTTCGCGCGGCACCGCAGCCTGCTGTTCACCGTCGCCTACGAGTTGCTCGGCTCGGCCGCCGACGCCGAAGACGTGGTGCAGGAAACGTGGTTGCGCTGGGCTGGTGTCGATCACGGCGAGGTGCGCGACCCGCGTGCCTACCTGGTCCGTATCGTCACCCGCCAGGCGCTGAACCGGTTGCGCTCGCTGGCGCGTCGGCGCGAGGACTACGTTGGCGAGTGGCTGCCTGAGCCGCTGCTCACGAGCCCCGACGTCGCCGCCGACGTCGAGCTCGCCGAGAGCGTGTCGATCGCCATGCTGACCGTGCTCGAGACGCTCGCTCCCACGGAGCGCGCCGTGTTCGTGCTGCGCGAGGTGTTCGACACGCCCTACGACGAGATCGCCCAAGCGGTCGGCAAGACACCCGCCGCCGTCCGCCAGATCGCCCACCGGGCGCGCGACCACGTCGCCGCTCGCCGGCCCCGAGTGGCGGTCAGCTCGACCGAGCAGCAGCAAGTCGTCGACCGGTTCCTCGCCGCCGTGCGGGAGGGCGACCTCCAAGGCCTCCTCGACGTCCTCGCGCCCGACGTCGTCATCGTCGCCGACGGCGGTGGCCTGGTCGCCGCGGCGCGACACCCGATCGAAGGCGCGCAGCCGGTGGCCGCCTTCCTCCTCACCGGGGCCCGCAGGGCCGCGTTCGAGCTGAGTGCGGTCTGGCTCAACGGCGCACCGGCCGCCCGCATCGAGATCGGCGGCACGCTCGACACAGCGGTGAGCCTCGCCGTCGAGGACGGCCGCGTCACGCGCATCTACGCCATCCGCAACCCGCACAAGCTCGCCGGGCTGGACGTGGTCGCCGCGCTCACCCGGACGTGAACGCTCGGCGCTTCGAGCGTCACGCTGCCGCGGGCGGCCGCCTTTCATCTCTACTGGCTCGTCGGCAAGCAACGGTCTGTTCAGTCAGCGAGAGAGGAAGGCTGCAGTGAGACTTGGAATCATTGGTGCTGGAGCCGTCGGAGGTTTGCAGGTGCCGGCGACTTCTCGGGTCTGTCGTGGGGCGCGAATGGGGCGCGAGAGGTTGCAAGACGGTGACAGACGACGGCGGACGTCGACAAGCGTAATCGCAGGTCAGATGCCATCTCCCCGCGAAACCCGTGGTGGTGACGGTGAGTCGGCCTGTAGGCGGGGTTCTGTCCATCCCTTGCGGGACTGGGTGGCCATCCATCTGTGCGGCCCACCTGGGGACATCGACCGGGCCGGTCGTCCCACGTTTGGCCTTGCTCCGAGTGGGGTTTGCCGAGCCACCCGGGTCACCCCGGGCGCTGGTGCGCTCTTACCGCACCGTTTCACCCTCACCTGTGCGTCGCCCCGGAGGGCGCCGCCATCGGCGGTCTGTTCTCTGTGGCACTTTCCTGCGGGTCACCCCGACTGGCCGTTAACCAGCACCCTGCCCTGCGGAGCCCCGACCTTCCTCGACGCCGTGACCCGACTACGTCGGGACCGACGCCGCGACCACCCGGCCGACTCACCGTCGCCGCCCATTGTCGCGCGCGTCCCGGGTAGCGTCGCCGGGTCGCCTTGACGGGGAGTTCGATGCGGGACATGCGGAGAGTTTTGGGACCGGCCCGGCTGGCGCGGGTGGTCGCGATGACGATGGGCGCGGGGCTGCTGGCGGCCGCGTGCACGAGCAGCAACAGCGGTGGCAACGGGCTCGGGGTCGCGCCGACCGCAACGACCGCGGTAGCGGGCGTCGGTGGTGCTCTCGACCGGCACAGCCCCGCCGCGCCCGCGCCGCACGTCACCGGGCCGGTGGCCGGAAAATCGGGGCTGGCGTCGCCGGTCGACCTCGCGTCCAAGGGCTACGTCGAGGACGAGTTCTTTCTCGCGGGCGACGCGAGCGCGTACGCGAAGGACGGTGACTGGGGTCGCGACGGCAAGTGGAAGGCGACACCGACGCGCCGCGCGGCCTACACGACCCGCGTGGTCGTGCGCAGGCCGTCGGCGCCGGCGAAGTTCAACGGCACCGTGGTGGTCGAGTGGCTCAACGTGACGGGTGGGCTCGACGCGTCGCCCGACTTCGGTTACATGTACGACGAGCTCTTGCGCAGCGGTTACATCTGGGTCGGCGTCTCCGCTCAAGCGTCCGGGGTCGCAGCCACCGTGAGGCAGAACCCCGCGCGCTACAAGGACCTCAGCCATCCGGGCGACGCGTTCGCCTACGACATCTTCACTCAGGCCGCGCGGGCCGTGCGCGCGGGTGCGCTGTTCGGTCGCGACTACGGGATCAAGTCCGTCCTCGCCACCGGCGACTCGCAGTCCGCGATCCTGCTGACCACCTACGTGAACGCGGTCGATCCGTTGGTCAAGGTCTACGACGGGTTCCTCGTGCACAGCCGCTTCGGGGCGGCCGGCGGTCTCGGCGACGGGATCGCGACACCGAACCCGGCCGAGATCCGCGACGACACCGAGGCGCCTGTCCTCGTCGTGCTGTCCGAGACCGACATCGGCTTCAACCTTTCGACCCGCCAGCCGGACAGCACGCGTTTTCGACTCTGGGAGATGGCGGGCACCGCGCATGCGGACCAGTACCTGCTCAACCTGTACTCGCCGCCCACGCCGGGACAGCCGCCGTCGAACCCGTTGGGCTGCGCAAAGCCTCTCAACTCCGCGAACCAGCATTGGGTGCTCAAGGCCGCGATCTCTCACCTGAACAGTTGGGCACGCGGCGGTCCGCCGCCACCGACCTCGCCACGCATCAAGATGACCGACGCGAATCCCGCCGTGATCGCCCGCGACGAGAACGGCATCGCGATCGGCGGGATCCGGCTTCCCGAGCTCGAGGCGCCGACGGCGACGCTCAGCGGGGTCCCCAGCCCCGGCTCGCCCGGGTTCTGCATCTTCTTCGGATCGACCACCGCGTTCGACGCCGCCCACCTGGCCCAGCTCTACCCGGACCACGAGGCGTACGTGACCAAGTACAGCGCCGCCGTCGACCGGTTGCTCGCCGCCGGCTTCATCCTCGCGCCCGACGCCGAGGCGGCGAAGTCCACGGCACGGGCCGCGTCCGTCGGGCTCTGAACCGCTCCGGGCGCGAGGCTGACCTACGTCACCAACCCCGAGAGGAGCAGACATGGCAAACCCCGTCGTGCACTTCGAGATCCAGTCGACCGATGCCCCGCAACTCCACCAGTTCTACGGCGACGCCTTCGGGTGGAGCATCGACGCCAACAACCCCATGAACTACGGGATCATCGGGGCGGGCGAAGGCGGGATCGGCGGCGGGATCGGACCCAGCATGGACGGCACGAACCTGGTCACCTTCTACATCCAGGTCGATGACATCGCGGCCGCGCTCGAGAAGGTTGCGAAGCTCGGCGGCAAGACCGTGATGGGGCCCATGGACGTTCCCGACGGCCCGACCCTCGCGCTGTTCAACGACCCGCAGGGGAACACCGTCGGTCTCGTCACGGGCATGTAGCCCTCGGCCTCAGAAGTCGAGGGCCGACAGCTCGGGCACCCAACCTCGCGAGCGGTCGCGCGCCGCCCGCCAGCGGTCGCGGTCGGGCTTGTGCACCGGGTCGACCACCGCCCGAGGCGACCAGGTGGCGGCGACGTCGTCCTCGCCGGCCCAGGTGCCGATGGCCATGCCTGCCAGGAACGCGGCCCCGAGCGTCGTGGCGTCGGACACCGGCGACACCTCGACCGGGCGCTGGGCTGCGTCGGCCAGGGCCTGGAGGAAGCGTCGACGCGGAGTGTCGCGATGGCGTGAGCCCCGTCGGCCTCGGCCGCCTCGACCAGATCGGCACCTCGGTGGGCGATCCCCTCGAGCACCGCCCGCACGACCTCGGGCCGGCCGGAGCCGCGCGTCAGTCCGAGGAGCGTGCCGCGCGCGCCGAAGTCCCACTCCGGCGTGCCGAGGCCGAGCAACGCGGGCACGAACCAGACGTCGCCGGTGTCGGCGCAAGACGCGGCGACCGCGTCGGACGCGGCCGCGGACTCGATGAGGCCGAGGTCGTCTCGCAGCCACTCGACCGCTTGGCCTGCGGTGAGCATGAACGCCTCGACGCCCCACGTGAGTCGACCGCCACGCCGCCACGCCACGATCGGGAAACACCCGCCGGGCCCGCGCGCCTCGAACGCGGGTCGGGTCGCGCCGATGCAGAGATCGAGCATGCCTCCCGTGCCGAACGTGATCTTGGCCAGACCGGGCCGGGTGCATCCCTGACCCACGAGTGACGCCTGCTGATCGCCGGCGAGACCCGCGATCGGCGGCGCGCCCGGGAGCTCCGACGCCTCGCCGACGACGCCCGTCGAGTCGACGATCGTGGGCAGCACCGACGACGGGATGCGGAGGACGTCGAGCACCTGCGACGACCATCCCGAGGCATCCGCGTGCAGCAGGCCGGTGAGGCCGGCGTTGGTCGTGTCGGTGATGTGCAACGCGCCGCCCGACAATGTCCACGCGATCCAGCTGTCGACCGTACCGAAGCACAGGTCGCGCTCCCGCTCAGGGTCGGCCATGTCGAGCAGGAAGGCGACCTTGGTGGCCGACACGTTCGGTGCCACCCGGATCCCGCGGCCCTGCAACTCGAGGCACATCCCCGCGGTGCGCTGGTCCTGCCAGCCGACGCCCGGGCCGACCGGCACACCCGTGGCCCGGTCCCAGACGATCGTCGATGCCCGCTGGTTGGCGATGCCCACGGCCTCGACCGGGCCGCCGGCCTCGAGCGCGGCCCGGGCCACGTCGAGCGCGCCGGCAGCCATGGCCGCGGCATCGAACTGCACGAAACCGGGTGCGGGTGACTCGGGCAACACCTCGCGGTAGTGGACGTGATGAACCGTGGCATCGGGGTGCACGACTGCAGCACGCACACCACTGGTACCTACGTCGACGACAAGAATGCTCATGCGATGGCGGACCGCGATGCCATGTAGGCGCTGAACGCCGAGACCGCGACGGGGACAGGGATCTGCGCCACCAGCTTCACCACGTTGTCGACGATGTCGTTCCTCAACGCGACATCGATGACGACGCTGATCACCGCGATGACCCCCATCGCGCCGAGCGCGGCGAGGGAGCCGTGCGCGAGCGGCGCATCGGGACGAGCCCGCCCCGCGAGCCGTCCGCCCAAAGCCATGCCGAGGAGGATCACGACGTAGAAGGCGAACGGCCAGTTGGAGTCGCGGTCGAACGAGACGATGGCGTTGACGATGGCGTAGGCGACCAGGGTGGCGAGCGAGACAGCGAGCGCGACCGCGCCGGAGACGAGCACCGTGCGGCTGTCGATGCGGACACCCATCGCTCTCACCGCCGCACAGCTTTCACCGTGGGACAGCCCCACAGGGGGACGGCCCTCATGGCCAAGGGACCTCGCCGAACGGGTCGGGCAGGCCGAGCTTGCCGGGGTTCAGGATGCCGTTCGGGTCGAGCGCGCCCTTCAGCGCCGCCAGCACGTCGAACGCGGGGCCGAGGGCGTCGCGGACGAACCGGCCGCGGTTGAGGCCGACGCCGTGGTGGTGGCTGAGGGCACCTCCGTGGGCGAGCACGACGTGAGTGGCCACGTCCCATGCCGCCCGGTAGAAGGCATCGCGCCCCGCGGGCCCCTCCTCGTCGGGCGGCCGCCCCGCGAACGTGAAGTAGAGGCACGCGCCGTCGCCGTACGCATGGGACTGGTGGGCGGACACCACCAGCGCGTGCTCGAGCCCGGCGACGGCCGCGAGCACGCCTTCGTAGATCGCGGGCAACGCCGACCATCGCGCCGCGATCTCGATGGTGTCCACGACGATGCGTCGCTGGGTGAGGGATTCGAGCGCGGAGACGTCGTTGCGATGTTCGAGCCACCGCCCCACGAGGGCGTCGTCGAGCCGCTTGGCTCCCTCGCACTCCTCGCCGACGACTTGCATCATCGCGTCGATGATCGCGGGCTCGCCCTCGTCGAGCACCAGCAGCACGTGCTGGTCGGGTACCTCGAAGTTGCGCGCCGACTCGGTGGTGTCGTAGAGGCGCAGCACCGCAGGCGTCGCGCCCCGTCGCAGCACGCGACGGCACGCCGCGAGCCCGTCACCGAACGACGCGAAGCCGAACGCGGCGCGCCGCTCCGCCGCGGGGACGGGGTGCACGCGCAGCCAGGCCTCGGTGATGACCCCGAGCGTGCCCTCGCTGCCGACGAACACCTGGGTGAGGTCGGGCCCGACGGCAGCGCGTGGCGCGCCGCCGGTGCGGACGACCCTCCCGTCGGCCAGCACGACCTGCAGCCCCGCGACCATGTCTTCGATCTTCCCGTAGCGGGTGGAGTACTGACCGGCCGAGCGACAGGCCAGCCAGCCGCCGACCGTCGACAGCTCGATCGACTGCGGCCAGTGCCCGAGCGTCACGCCGTGCAGGGCGCGGAGGTCGTCCTCGAGCACGTCGCCGAACGTGCCCGGGCGCACGTCGAGCACCATCGAGACGTCGTCGACGTCGACGATGCCTGCGAGCGCGCACACGTCGAGCACGACCCCGCCGTGCAACGGGACGCTCGCGCCGCAGACCCCGCTGCGCCCGGCCGCGGGCGTCACCGGCACACGCGCCTCGTCGCACACCGCAAGCACGCCCGCCACCTCGTCGACCTCGCGCGGCCGGACGACAACGGCGGCCAGCCCCGGCACCTCGCCGTCGAGCGCCCAGCCCATGGCCAACGGCCACCAGTCGCGGCCCGCCTCGGCGCGCGCCGACGGGTCGGTGGTGACGTCGTCGCAGACGCCGCGCAGCCGGGCCAACAGCTTGTCGTCGGTCTCGACGAACCGAGCGCCGATGTGGTTGCGCACGGTGGCGGGGCCGGCGGTGAAGGCAATCGGTGGTGTCGGTGCGCCTCGGTTCGGCGACACCGAGTCAGGCCCTCACCATCTGGTCGAAGCCCGTCTCGTGCAGGCCGCCGGCGGCGCGCTCGTCCGCCACGGCAGCCCGGTAGGACGCAGCCTGGGACTCGACCTCGGCCTCGCTCCAGCCCAGCTCGGGCGCGAGCACTCGGGCCACGTCGAGGGCGGCGTCGGCGGACGCGTCACGGGCGAGGAGCCGGGCGCGAGTTCGTCGGGCCAACACGTCGTCGACCGTCGTGGCCATCTCGTAGCGCGCCGCGTAGAGCGCCTCGACCTTGAGGTACGGCAGGGTCGGGACGAGCGGCTCCGCGAGTGCGGGTTGGGCGGCCATCATCGCCAGCAGCGTCCGCGCGTCACCCCCGTAGCGACCTACGAGGTGCTCGAGCACCGCGTCGCTCGTTCCCATTCGAGCGGCCGCACCGGGGGCGCGCAGCTCGTCGGTGCCGTGGGCGCCGTGCAACGCGAGATGCTTCGTGCGGCTTCGCTTCAGTCGGCTGCGCCTACCGTCGCCGAGCTCGCCGATCACCTCGTCGACGGAGTCGGCCGCCATCTTCCGGTACGTGGTGAGCTTGCCGCCGGTCACGGTGACCACGCCGCTCGCCGAGCGGCCGACCTCGTGTCGGCGCGAGAGGTCGGCCGTCTTCTCGCTCTTTGCGTCACGCACGAGGGGCCGCAGACCGGCCCACGTGCCCAGGACGTCGTCCTCCTTCAAGGGTTCGAGGAGCGAGGCGTTCACCGCGTCGAGCAGGTAGGCGACGTCATCAGGCGTGCACGCAGGGTTGTCGAGCGGCCCGTCGTAGTCGGTGTCGGTCGTGCCGATGTAGACGCGATCGCCCCACGGGACCACGAAGATCGAGCGACCGTCCTTGCGAACGGGGATTACGGCGGCGATGTCGCAACGCACCTTCGACCAGGGCACCGTGAGGTGGATGCCCTTGGCCGGGCGAATGGTCTGGGGATGCCGCCCCTCGTCGAGGGCGCGCACGTCGTCGGACCACACACCGGCCGCGTTGACGACGGCCCGGGCCCGCACTTCGATTCCGTTGTCGAGCCGGGCGCCGGATGCACGCCCCTCCGCGTCCTTCAACACTGCGGTCACCCCTGCGTGGTTGAGGGCGGCCACGCCGTAGTCGACGGCGGCAGTGCGCGCGATGGTGAGCGTGAGGCGCGCGTCGTCGGTCTGCGCGTCGTAGTAGAGGAACCCGGCGACCAAGCGGCGCGTGTCGAGCGTGGGCACGTGTGCGAGCGCCTCTTCGCGCGAGACGCGCTTGTGCAGCTTGCCGATGCGCAACCCGCCCGTCAGGTCGTAGACCCACAGCGCGTTGCTGTAGACGCGCACGACGGCCTTGTTGACGATGCCTTCCTTGCCGAACAGCGGGATGAGGAACGGGAGCGGGTGTACGAGGTGCGGGGCGTTCTCGAGCAGGCGCTGGCGCTCTTCTGCTGCAGGTAGCGCAACCCGCCGTGCACGAGCTTCGAGGACTTGGACGACGTGCCCGACGCGAAGTCGTCGCGCTCGACCAGCGCGGTACGCAGCCCTCGCGCTGCCGCGTCGAGGGCGACGCCGGCCCCGGTGATCCCGCCGCCGATGACGAGGACGTCGAAGTGCTCGTCGGCCAGACGGGCGAGTGCGCTCCGGCGATCGAACGGGCTGGGGATCATCGGCGAGATCGGAGTCATGGGTCCTCTTGGAGTTGTCGGTACGACGTGCGGAACCCCATCACGAACAACGCCGACAGGCGGCCACGGTCACGCACCAGGATGGTCCCCGCGAGCCCAAGATAGACAACCGACACGATCGTGAGCTCCGCTCCGTGGGCGCTCTCGGGCACCACGGCACCGACGACGAACTGCGCCCAGAACAGGGCGAAGAGCGCGAACGCCTCGCGCAGCGACAGCGACAGCGTGGCCAGGATGGCCACCGCGAAGACCGACTGGGCGGCCGTGAGGAGCAGCTCGCCGCGTTGGTCGCCGTCGATCGGCAGCCCGTGGTGGGTGCCGGACGACAAGGCGAACACGATCGGCAGGCTGCCCACCAGCAGGGTCCACTGGTTGACCTTGGCCGAGACGAGGGTGCTGAGCCCGAGGGCGGACTTGAGCCGCCACGCGTAGAGGCCGGCGACGACCAGCTCGGGCGCTTCGGACGCGAGCGGCGCCAGCCACTGCACGAGGAGGAACTCGCTCACGCCGAGCGACTTGCCGGTCGCCACGAGCGCGTCGGCGAAGTGCTCGGCGCAGAGCAGGATGACCGCGGCGGCGAATACGAGCAGACCCACCACCGCCGCCCGCCGATGGGCGGTCGAGAAGGACCCGAGATAGGCGGCAGGGCCGACGAGGTGCGGCGTCTCGGCCGGGGCGCGGGAGATGCGGATGGTGTACGCCACGAAGATGCCGATGAGGATGACGGCGTCGACCAGGGTGACGGTGCGCTTCAGCGGCAGCGTCAGCGAATACAGGCACGCGACGGTGAGGTACGCGATCTCCACCGAGTTCGAGCGCTCGAGCCTGACCTCGCCGACCGCCACCCCCTGCTTCCGCCACCGCCACCAGGCCAGCACGGCCACCATCGACCAGCCCACGCCGATCAGCAGCCGGTTGGCGCCGGTCATGTTGGCCAGGGCCAGCGAGCACGGCGACGCGGTGGAGCTGTTCGCCGCCGCGCACCGGCTGCCGAACTCGGCGACCGCGTGCCCGGCCTTGTCGGCGAAGACGAAGTCGACCGCGTACTCCGGCAGGACGGCGATGAGCGCGAGAAGCGCGATCGCCAACCCCGCGGAGATGTCGAGCTGGGCCGCCTCGGCGGCCCACGACAGGAGGAAGGCGGCGCCGACGATGGCCAGGCCGAAGAGCAGCGCCTCGGCGGGATGAGGGATGTCGCGGGAGGTGAAGCGCAGGACGATCCCCGGGACCGTGATCAGCCCGGCGAGCGTCAGCAGCAAGCGGGCCCGGACGGGGTTCACGGCTTGCTCGTCGGTCGCCGTGGTGGTCACAACCCGGGGGAGCTTAGGGGCGACCCGCCACGATCAAGTCGGCACGCCAGATGGTGGCGTAGCGCACCACCGCCCCGGTGTGAGGCGCCTCGATCATCGTGTCCCCGCCGACGTAGATCCCGACGTGGTGGATGGGGTCCCCGAAGAACACGAGGTCGCCGGGCCGGAGGTCGGTCAACTCGACGCGATGGGTCTCGCTGAACTGGTACTCCGCCGAATGGGAGAGCTGGACCCCGGCGGCGCGCCAGGCCCACATCGTGAGCCCCGAGCAGTCGAAGCTGTCGGGCCCCGCCCCCGCCCACTCGTAAGGCTTGCCCAGCTGCCGCGCGGCCTCCGCCACGGCGAGGCCGGCCCCGGCAGCCGGCGATCCGCCACCGACGACGGGTGGGTGCGGCGCGGCCGGCGCGCCCGACGCGCCGGGGGTCGGCCGGGCCACCGGACGCTTCGCCGCGGCGGCGGCGAGTGTCGCCGCGGCCAGACGCACCCGTCGGGCAGCCGCGGCCGCGGCCTTCGCCTCGTCCTCTGCGATCAGGCGGCTCACCTCGTGCCGCACGCGACCGAGTGTCGCCTGCTGGACGGACGCGGCGGCCGCGGCTGCGTCACGGTCGGCGGCGAGGCGATCCGCCGCCCCGCGGCTGACGTCGCGCGCCCGGGCGAGCGCGTCCTTGTGCCGGCTCAGGTCGCGTTGCGCCGTCCGCACCCTGTCGACGGCCCGATCCGCGACGTCGAGCGCGGTCTGGAGGTAGCGCCGACGTACGCCGAGATCTTGGCCGGGCGTGCGGACGAGCTGGTCGAGCACAGGGGCCGAGCCGCCGTGGATGTACGCGACGGTCGCGTGCGTCACCAGCTGCGCCCGCGCCCGAGCCAGCCGGTCGCCCGACTCGTCGAGCGCGCCATCGGCGCGGGCCAGCTCGGCCTCCGCGCCCTCCGCGGCCAGCCGCGCCTGGTTGTACCGCTCGTCGAGCTCGCTCACGTGCTGCCCCTGCGTCTCGAGCTGCTGCTCGACCCGGGCGGCTTCCGCGCGCGCGTCGTCGAGCGGTGACGCGACGGTCGCTGCGGGGAACCCGCACACCGCACCCACGGCGATGGCGGCGATGACGAAGGCGGGGAGGGAGCGGCAGCGCATGGCACGAAGTCGGGCAACGCGCCCAATGCCCGGGAATCGGACGAAAGGCACAGCGACTTGAGGCAACCGGGCCCCGCTGAGCAGGCACCGCCAGAAAAAAGTGCGCCGGGCGCGACCGCGGAACCTATGGCGCACGTCACACTTTGGGAGTAGAAACACCCCGAAACTTGACTCGACCTTGGAGCCTGGGCGCCGCGTGAGTTGTGACGGCCCGGGTGTTATGAACCATTTGCGGGGCCCAGGCCCCAACGGACACGGGGGGACACTCGTGCTGGATTCGTATGCGCCGCGTCGTCGGTGGGTTGCCACCTTCGCAGTCGTGGCGGCCATGGCCCTCGTCGTGTCGTCCTGCAGCAGCAGCGACAACAAGAAGGCGACGGGCACCAAAGCCACGACGCCGTCCGGCGAGGGCACGCCCAAGCGCGGCGGCTCGCTCGTCTACGGGCTGGAGGCCGAGACCCTCGGCGGCTGGTGCCCCCAGTCCGCCCAGCTGGCGGCCGGTGGCATCCAGGTCGCGAGCGCGATCTACGACACACTCACCGCTCCGAACGACAAGGGCGAGTACGTCCCCTATCTGGCCAAGTCGGTCGACCACAACGCCGACTACACGCAATGGACGATCGTCCTGCGTGACGGCATCCAGTTCCACAACGGCGAGCCGTTCAACGCCGACGCGGTGAAGATGAACCTCGACGGCTACCTCAGCGGCATCCTGTTCGGCCTGGTGTTCGCCGACGTCAACAGCGTCACGGTCACCGGCCCGATGAGCGTGCAGATCACCACCCGCGTCCCGTGGGTGGCGCTCCCGGCGTTCCTCTGGTCGACCGGCCGGCTCGGCATGGCGGCGCCGGCACAGATCAGGGACAAGGCGAATTGCGCCTCGAACCTGATCGGGACGGGCCCGTTCATGAAGAAGGAGTGGACGCCCAACGACAAGTTCGTCGCGGTCAGGAACCCCAACTACTGGCAGAAGGACGAGAACGGCGTCCAGCTTCCGTACCTCGACGAGATCACGTTCCGGCCCCAGCCCGATGTCTCGCAGCTCGTGAACGGGCTCAAGGGCGGCCAGTTCGATCTGATCCACCTCACTGACGGCAAGTCGATCGACCTTCTGCGCAAGGAGGTCAAGAGCGGCACGCTCAAGATGACCGAGTCGACCCGCTCGGCCGAGATCTCACACACCATGCTGAACAACTCGAAGCCGCCGTTCGACAACATCAACGCCCGGCTCGCGGTCATCTACGCGACGAACGCCGACGAGCTCAACCGGGTGCACGAGGCCAGCGTCAACAAGCTCGCGAAGCAGCCCTACGCCCCGGAGACCTTGGGCTACCAAGCCGACCCGGGCTGGCCCAAGTTCGACCTGGCCAAGGCGAAGGACTACGTCGCCAAGTACAAGCAGGAGACCGGCAAGGACCTGAGCTTCGACCTGGCGACCACGCCCGATCCCGCGACCCAGGCGCTGGCCGCCACGGCCAAGTCGCAGCTGGCCAAGGCGGGCATCAGCGTCAACATCCCGACCGCCACCGAGCAGAGCCAGTACATCAACCAGGCGATCGCCGGGAACTACCAGGCCATCCTCTGGCGCAACTTCCCGGGCGGCGACCCCGACACGCTCTACGTGTGGTGGCACAGCAAGGCCTGGAACAAGGACACGAAGGCATTCGACAAGCCGAACCTTGTGAACTTCGGCCGCATCAACGACCCCGAGATCGACAAGGCGCTCGAGGCGGGCCGCTCCGAGACCGACCCGGCCAAGCGCAGGGCGGACTACCAGGCCATCGGCAAGCGGTTCGCCGAGGGCGGTTACAACGTGTGGACCTGGTACACCACCTGGGGGTTCGCGTCGAAGACCGACGTCAACGGCGTCGAAGGCCCGAAGCTTCCGAACGGTGACAAGCGGGGCCTGCCCATCGCGAGCGTGCAGCCCGTCGTCGGACTGTGGCGCGGGTAGCGGCGGTGAAGGGACAGGCGCTCGACGCGCGTTGACCAGCAGGGACGAGGAGGGCGGGACCGCCGATGAGTACCGTCGTGAAGAAGCTCATCCAGCTCGTGGTGGTGCTCTTCTTCGTCACGTTCTTCTCGTTCTCGCTGCTGAAGCTGATACCCGGCGACCCCGTCGACACGCTCAAGCCGTTCGCCACCCCCGAGCAGAAGGCGACCATCCGCGCCGAGCTCGGTCTCGACAAGCCCTTCTTCACCCAGTACTACAACTGGCTGAAGGGCTTCGTGAAAGGCGATCCCGGACGCGACTACAGCACCGGAGAGCCGGTCAAGGTCGGGATCGGCAAGGCGCTCCCTGTCACGCTGCAGCTCGTCTTCTACGCCCAGATCATCGCCCTGGTCGTCGCGCTCCCGCTCGGGATCCTCACCGCGTACAGAGCAGGGAGCTGGTTCGACAAGATCACCAACACGAGCGCGTTCGGGCTGCTCGCCCTGCCCGGCTTCGTCCTGGGGTTGATCCTCATCTACTACCTGGGTGTGCAGTGGAAGATACTGCCCACCCAGCAGTACGTGCCGTTCGGTGAGAACGTCGGCGAGCACTTCAAGCACATGATTCTGCCCGCGGTCAGCCTGGCCGTCGGCCAGGTCGCGATCTACATGCGGCTCCTGCGCAGCGACATGATCCAGACGCTGCAGGAGGACTTCATCACGATGGCCAAGGCCAAGGGCCTGACCAATCGGCGCATCCTCCTGCGCCACGCGCTGCGACCGTCGAGCTTCTCGCTCCTCACCGTCGCCGCCCTCAACGTCGGTGCGCTGATCGGCGGCGCGGTGATCATCGAGGCGGTCTTCCAGCTCCCGGGCCTGGGGCTCAAGCTGGTGCAGGCCGTCGCCACCCGCCAGTACGTCGCGCTGCAGGCCTACGTCGCCATCATCGCGGTGGCGTATGTGGCGTTCAACGCCCTCGTCGACATCCTGTACGTCGTGCTCGACCCGAGGATCCGCCATGCCCGAGCCGTTGCCTGATAGCCCGCTCGACTCGCTGTCCGCCGAGGCCGCGGCGACCGGCGTGCTCCCCGGCACGCCGGAGATGCAGATCGCCGCGGTCGAGGCCGGCGCCGACCGCCCGTCCCGCGGCAGGTTCCGGGGGCTGGGCATCGGCGCCTGGCTGTGCATGGGCTGGCTCGTCCTCATCATCGGAGCCGCGCTGCTCGCGCCGATCCTGCCCCTCGACGACCCGAACGACACGCTCGGCGGGGTCATCGCCAACAAGGGCTTCGGTGCCGGCGGCCACCTGCTCGGCGGTGACAGCTCCGGTCGCGACCTCCTTTCCCGCACGATCTTCGGGGCGCGCAACTCGAGCGATCATCATCGGCACCCTCATCGGCGGCCTGCTCGGGCTCCTGGGGGGCTACTACCGCGGCCGCGTCGACACCTTCATCGTGGGTCTGCTCGACATTCTCCTCTCGTTCCCGGCCCTCGTGCTCGCGCTCGCCCTCGTCGCAGTGCTCCAGGACCGCGTCTCCGACCTGCTCACCCTCGTCCTCGCGCTCGGCATCATCTCCATCCCGGTCCTGGCCCGCATCACCCGGGCGAACGCGCTCGTCTGGTCGCAACGCGAGTTCGTGATGGCCGCGCGCGCCCAGGGCGCCAAGGACTGGCGGATCATGATCCGGGAAGTGCTCCCCAACGTGCTGCCGTCCGCGTTCTCGATCGCGCTCCTGGGCGTGGCGGTCGTCATCGTGGCGGAGGCCGGGCTCGGCACCCTGGGCGTCGGACTGTCCACGCAGTCGCCGACGTGGGGGAACATCATCAACGACGGCCGCTCCGATCTGACCTCGGGCACCACACCCCACATCGTCTTCGTCGGTGCCGCGATGGTGTTCCTCACCGTCCTCGCGCTCAACTACCTGGGCGACGTGGTGCGGGCGCGGTTCGACGTACGGGAGGCGGGCATTTGAGTCACTCGCGATTTTCCCCCGACGGAGCGGCGAGCACCGACGACCTCCCCGTCGCCGGGCTCGAGCCGGGACAGGCGCTCCCGGGGGCGGTGGGCGAGGGCAAGGCCGAGCGCCTGCTCGTGGTCGACAACCTCTCGACGTCGTTCCGCACGCCGGCAGGCATCGTGCACGCGGTCGACGAGGTCTCGTTCACGCTCGCCCGCGGACGCACGCTCGGCATCGTGGGCGAGTCGGGCTCGGGCAAGACCGTGCTCTCCCGCTCTGTGATGGGCCTCCTGCCCAAGAGCAACGCCATCCGCACCGGTCGGGTGATCTTCGACGGCGTCGACCTGGTCGGCCTCGACGACCGCGACATGCGTTCCTACTGGGGAACCGAGATCGCCATGATCTTCCAGGACCCGATGACCGCGCTCAACCCCGTGGTCAAGGTCGGTCGTCAGATCACCGAGTCGCTCCGCTACCACCTCGACGTCAGCAAGGAGGAAGCGGATCGCACGGCCGTCCAGCTGCTGCAGTCGGTGGGGATGCCCGAGGCCGCCCGCCGGCTGAAGGAGTATCCGCACCAGCTCTCCGGCGGCATGCGCCAACGTGTGGTCATCGCCATCGCGTTGGCCTGCAGCCCCAAGCTGCTCATCGCCGACGAGCCCACAACCGCGCTCGACGTGACCGTGCAGGCCCAGATCCTCGACCTGCTCCAGCGTCTCCAGCAGGAGCGCCACATGGCGATGATGTTCATCACCCACGACCTCGGCGTGGTGTCGGGGCGCACCGATGACACCGCGGTGATGTACGCGGGCCGCGTCGTCGAGAAGGCGCCGACCCGGGCCCTCTTCGCCAACATGAAGATGCCGTACACCGAGGCGCTGATGAAGTCGATCCCCCGGCTCGAGAACCCGAGCCACAGCCGGCTCCTCGCCATCACCGGCCGCCCTCCGAGCCTCATCAACCTCCCTCGGGGCTGTCGGTTCGCGCCCCGCTGCCCGTACGCGCAGGAGCGCTGCCGCGAGGAGGAGCCCCCGTTGCGCGATGCGGAGACACCCGGGCACCAGTAA